>JBDSJW010000348.1:0-13176 GCA_039917235.1 Kapaibacterium sp. (SeqCode)
TCCGCTACGGCGGACAGATCTCCGATCCCGTCGGCAATGGCACGGCGACGCTTGAAATCCCGCTGGCGGTGATCGGGGATATCAACGTGCTCCGCCACTTTGTGTTCGATCTGGAACGCGAGGCGCGCTCCGCCGATGAGAACAGGCTTCTGCTGCGCAATTCGCAGGCGAGCGAAATCTATCGCGCCAGGCTTCAGTACCGCAACCAGTGGTAGCGCACGGCGCTCCCCCCTCCCTCTCTTTCCTATTATAGACAATGAGCATTGGGGAATCCCGGGATTTCCCCATTTTCGCTCATTCGTCCCCTCGTTCCGGCTCCGCGCGGGGCCATTCCACGCTCTCCATTGAATCCTTCGATGAGCATTTCAATCTCTACCGTCCACACCGCCGCCGATCTGAACAGGTTTATCAAGATGGTCTGGCCCCTCTACAGGAACGATCCCACCTGGGTTCCCCCCGTCATCGCCGACAGGAAGAAGCTGCTGAACCGGAAGAAGAACCCGTTCTACAAGCACGCGGAGATGGAGCTGTTCCTGGCAACCGACGGCGGCAAGGTGGTTGGCCGGATTGCCGCCATCATCAACCATAACCACAACGCCACGTTCAACGACCATGTCGGCTTCTTCGGCTTCTTCGAGTCGATCGATAATCAGGAGGTGGCGAACGCCCTGCTGGCGGCGGCGGAGCGCTGGCTGGCGGAGCGGGGGATGGATACGATGCGCGGCCCGTACAATCCATCGATCAACGATGAGATAGGATTACTGGTGGAAGGCTTCGATGATCCGCCCCAGATTCTAATGACCTACAACCCGCATTATTACAGCAGATTAATAGAAGAGTTTGGGTTAAGGAAAGTTAAGGATCTCTACGCCTACCGGCTCACCGCCCAGGGATTCCTGAATCCCAAGCTGGAACGAGTGCAGAAAGTGGTCAGGGAACGGGAGAAGCTGACCATCAGACCCTTCAATTTCAGCCCGAAAGAGGCATTTCAGCGTGATGTTGCGATTCTGAAGAACATCTACAACGAGGCGTGGGCGCCCAACTGGGGAGCGGTGAAAATGACCGATGAGGAGTTCGACTTCATCGCCAGCGACCTGAAGCAGATCGCCGAGAAGGATTTTGTGATGATCGCTGAGCGGCGTGGTGAGCCGGTCGGCTTTGCGCTTGGGCTCCCCGATATCAACCAGTCGCTGATCTTCAACAGGGGGGGCGGGCTGGTTGGGGCGGGGCTGGCGCTGCTGCTCAAGAAGAAGAAGATCAACCGCGGCAGAATCCTGATTCTGGGCGTAAAACCAGCCTTCCAGCGGCTCGGAATCGACGCGGTGCTCTACTACGAACTTGGAATGCGGATGACACGGGATCACGGATATGTGGAGGGAGAGGCTTCCTGGGTGCTGGAGGATAACATGATGATGAACCGCGCGGCGGAAATGATGCACGGCGAAATGTACAAGCGCTACCGCGTGTACGACAAAACGGTTAACAAGAATTAAGCCCCCGGCCTGGGTCCTCAACCTATCTTTGTCCGCCCTCAGAGAAGACCCGAGGAGAAAGATTGTTGAACATAAAGCCGAGGTATTATTTGAAGTCGAATCCAACGACAGCTTCCAAGTCACGCCGCCGCCATGTCATCGTGGCGCTGCTGACCGCAGGAATACTGAGCGCGATCGGAACGGGATCCTATGTAAGCTGGACCGCGAACGCAGGTGAAGCCGCTCCAATATTCGACAGCAACCACGGTGCCACAATTCGTCGAACGATCGACGTGGACTCGCTCTATACCGCAAAAGCCGAGGAATCAACCCCCACTGACACTTCTTCCATCGCTGAGCTCACCCCGGACAGGACAGTTTCGGGTCGCGTAAGCTGGTACGGCCCCGGTTTCAACGGCCGCCGCACTGCAAATGGAGAACGGTTCGATAAAAATGAAATGTCCGCCGCCCACAAAACTCTTCCATTCGGCTCGCTGGTCCGCGTTGTGGATGTTGCATCCGGCAAGGGTGTGCTGGTGCGTGTAAACGATCGCGGCCCTTACTGCGGTGGCCGTGTGCTCGATCTCTCCGAGGGTGCCGCCCGTCGCATCGGGATCGCCGGAAAGGGAACCGCGTCGGCACGGCTGGAGATCTATGCGATGGAGCATTCCGCCGCCCAGGACGGCGCCAGCAGGACGTTCGACAGCGAAGGGCGCGGCGTGATGCCACACGGCTACTCGGTCAAGGTTGCCGAGCTTGCCAGCTTCGACGATGCGAGCGTGCTTCAGCACACGCTGAACCAGCAGGGCTACTCGCAGGTGTATCTCGCCGAGATCCATCGCGATGGCAAGGTGAGCTATCAGGTGCTCCTGGGCCTCTTCAGTTCCGACCGTCTCTGCGGCACGCTGATCGCCGAGGTGGCCGATCGCTATCCCTCCGCCGAGATCATCCACTTCCGCAAGGGAATGCCGATGCGGATGGAACTGGCAACGAAATAATCTCCGGGGATATCCTCCCCGATCTATGCAAAAGCCCTGGCGCCATGATGGCCGCCGGGGCTTTTTGTTTTGGGTGTGGGCAGAAACGAACAATCCCCCACCCCGCCGCGTGCGGAATGGGGGATGCTGTATATGATTGATTCACGGCGGGTCGATGATTCCTTTGTACGGGGAATTCATGAATTCCCCGTACGCCCAACGTATCTCCGGGCGTTATCGAAACTCCCCTTCCTGATTGCCGGGGGCCACATCCCTCTCCTCCTTCTTCCACCTCTCCCTCAGACGAAAACCGGTGGCAGTAACCCAGTATCCCACGATAAGCCCGATGATGTTATAGGGAACCGAGAGATAGAGAATAAGCCATCCCAGCCCAAGGCCGTTCAGCGCATCCCGCTGAATATGGCTCCAGAACAGATCGCTCGCCGGGTAGAACCCCGCCTCCATATCATGAATCGACCACAATATGCCCCCCGGAACCGAGGCGATGATCACCGTTCCCACCATAATACCGATGATCGCAATCCACCTGCGCCATCCGCGGGTTGCCGACCAGAGGACGGCGCCGATGCTGGCAACCACCGCGTAGACAAGCGCGACAACGCCGATATATTGATAGGGATACCGCTCATGGTATAGGAACATGTGAAACAGCGAGCCGAAAACACGCCCATTCGGCAGGATAGCCTTGAGGATTGCATGGACAACCGCCGCCGGGATGTATGAGGCCGCCAGAAAGTAGCAGAATAATTTCGCGGTCGTTTTCATGATGCCGGTGGGTTGGTGCTCTCTGGACTCTGTCTGATACGTCCGTTGTATGCGTCCGAGACACGCACGTGCGGGATAATATCAGCCTTCCCATGAACAAACAACCCCCAATGCGGCGAGATTGGTCGGCATAAACGAACAATCCCCCACCCCGCCGCGTGCGGAATGGGGGATGCTGTATATGATTGATTCACGGCGGGTCGATGATTCCTTTGTACGGGGAATTCATGAATTCCCCCAACATCATTTCCCCGGAACCTTGATCCAGCCGCGGCTGGAATAATCGGCCAGGGTAAACGCAATCAGAATCACAAGCCACACGAACCCGGCCCCCGCCGCCACCCAGATCAGGCGGTTGCTGTAGCGGACGTGCATAAAGTAGAGCACCACAAGCGCACC
The DNA here is from genome assembly GCA_039917235.1 of Kapaibacterium sp. (SeqCode). Lineage (GTDB taxonomy): Bacteria > Bacteroidota > Ignavibacteria > OLB7 > OLB7 > JAFDZV01. The sequence goes on from JBDSJW010000348.1 coordinate 3,635, forward strand.
CTTGGTCATCGCGATCGCCATCGCCACGTAGATGTTGAACGGGCCAAGCGGGACAAAGGCCATCGCCACGGTAACGAACAGAAGCACCATCAGCGTGGCGAACACGATGTAATAGGTCTTCTTCGGGACGATATGATTCTCGGAATGCTCGATCATGACTATCAGAAGCTATGGAGAACTGAAAGATGTTTTCCCGGACGCACTCCGGCTCAATGGCTCCGGTCAATCAGATAGAGGAGCGGAAAGAGGAAAATCCAGACGATATCGATAAAGTGCCAGTAGAGACCGCAGACCTCCACCGGGTTGTAGTACTCCTTCGAGAAGCGCCCGCGCTTGGTCTTCACGAACAGCCATGTCATCAGCCCCAGTCCGATAAGCATGTGGAACGCATGCAGCCCCGTCATCGCGAAATAAAGGGAGAAGAAGATCTGCGTCTTCGGAAGCAACGCCCCCTCCCAGAGATGGTTGATGGCGTAGTTGGGGCCGGGGATCAGATGATCGGTATACTTGGTGTAATACTCCCACCCCTTCACGCCGAGGAAGGCGGCTCCCAGCACCATCGTCACCACGATAAAGATCATCGTCAGTTTACGCTTCCCCTCCTGCGCCGCGTGGACGGCAAACGCCATCGTAAGGCTGGAGCAGAGGAGGACGCAGGTGTTCACCGTCCCCATCACATAATCGAGATGCTTGCTGGCGTGATGGAACTCCTCCGGGTACTTTACCCGGTAGACCGTGTACGCCAGAATCAGACCGCCGAAGAACATGATCTCCGTGATCAGAAACACCCACATCCCAAGCGTGGTTGCCTGCTTCTGCTGGACGCCGTCATCGAACTGATGCGCCACAAGCGATGAGTGCGTATCAGACATTGACATTCTCCTTCTTCATCATTGCATATTCCGCCTCGGTCTCCTCGGGCGAGTACTGGTACGGCTCCTCGGTCACCACCGGAGTCGTCAGAAAGTTCTCCGTGGGAGGAGGAGAAGAGGTCTGCCACTCCAGCCCCGTCGCCTTCCAGGGATTGGAACCGACGATCTTGCCGTAACGGAGCGACCAGAGGAAGTAGACCAGCGGGAGCAGATAGCCCACGCCAAGCACCGATGCTCCGGCGGAGGACATCACGTTAAGCACCTGGAACTCCTGAGGATAGGCCCAGTAGCGACGCGGCATCCCCATGTAGCCCAGCAGAAACTGCGGGAAGAACGTCAGGTTGAATCCCACGAAGATCAGCAGCGCCGAGAACTTCCCCCATCCCTCCGGGTACATCCGCCCGGTCATCTTCGGCCACCAGAAGTGAATCCCTCCCAGATACGCCATGATGGTTCCCCCCACCATGATGTAGTGGAAATGCGCCACGATGAAATACGTGTCATGCACATGGATATCGATTCCCAGACAGGCCAGGAACAGCCCCGTAAGCCCGCCGATGGTGAAAAGGCCGATAAAGCCCATCACATACAGCATCGGCGTGTCGTAGGAAATCGAGCCCTTGTACATCGTCGCGGTCCAGTTGAAGACCTTGATGGCCGATGGAATGGCGACGATAAAGCTGAGAAATGAGAAGATCATGCCGGCGTACGATGACTGCCCGCTGACGAACATATGATGTCCCCAGACCAGAAAGCCGATCACCGCGATGCCAAGGCTTGCAAACGCCACGAACTTATAGCCGAAGACGCGACGGCGGGAGAAACAGGCCACAAGCTCGGAGATCACCCCCATCGCCGGGAGGATCATGATGTAGACCGCCGGATGGGAGTAGAACCAGAAAAGATGCTGGAAGAGAATCGGGTCGCCGCCGAGCGCAGGATCGAAAATCCCGATATGCAGGCCGCGCTCCAGCGCCACAAGCAGAATCGTCACGGCGATCACCGGCGTCCCCAGCACCATGATAATGCTGGTGGCGTAGTTGGACCAGATGAAGAGCGGAAGCCGGAACCAGGTAAGCCCCGGCGCGCGCATCTTGTGGATGGTGACGATAAAGTTCAGCCCCGTCAGGATCGATGAGAACCCGACGATGAAGATGCCGAGCCCCGTGGCGATCACATACGTATTGGAGAACGACGTGCTGTACGGCGTGTAGAACGTCCAGCCGGTGTCGATGCCGCCGGCAATCATCGCCCCAAGCGTAAAGAGCCCGCCCACCACATAGATATACCAGCTCGCCAGGTTCAATCGCGGAAACGCCATGTCGCGCGCGCCGATCATGATCGGCACCAGGAAATTCCCCAGCACCGCCGGTATCGACGGGATAAGGAAGAAGAAGACCATCACGATGCCGTGCATCGTAAAAAGCTTGTTGTAGGTCTCCGCCTGCACAAAATCCCCCTGCGGGGTGATCAACTCCAGACGAATCATCACCGCGAACGATCCCCCCAGAAAGAAGAAAAGGGTGATCGAGATCAAATAGAGGATCGCGATCCTCTTATGATCCACAGTCAGGAACCACGACTTCAGGCCGTAGTTCGCGTTCAGGTAGTTCTCCCGGATCGCCCCGGTGACCGTATCTATAACCGTCGGCCGTTCCTCGGCCACTGTTCTCTCCATTTCCATCACTTGCTCCCTGACTTTGCGTTGGCGGCCGGCACTTCGGCTTGCTTCGTCGCGGTGCCGTTCGCCTGTTGGCCGGTGGCGGTGGCCGGCACGGTTGAGCCCTGCGTCCCTGCTGACTGATTTTTCGCCGGAGCCGCGAGCGACTTGACGTAGACCAGAAGCTGCATCAGATCCTCCTCGCTGATCCTTCCCTGATAGACCGGCATCACCGGCTCGTAGCCCTCCACGATCTTGGCGCCGGAGCGGAGAATCGACTCGCGGATATACTGCTCATCCGCGGTGACGGTCTCCCCGTTCTTCAACGCCACCTGGGTGCCGAACAGCCCCTTGAGCTGCGGCGCGCGCGTTGCGTCGTCGGCCATGTGGCAACTGGCGCATCCCTGCTGCTGGAATATCTTCTCCCCAGCCGATGCCATCGATTCGCCGGAGCCGGTGCCGGCATCGCCGGTGGTGCTTCCACCGCCGCCGCTGCCGCTGCTCAGCCAGCGCTGGTACGATACCGGGTCCATCACCACAACCCGGCCGATCATCCCGGAATGCTGAAGCCCGCAGTACTCGGCGCAGAAGATGTGATAGGTCCCCGGCTTGCTCGCCTCAAACCAGAGCTGCGTGTAGCGACCCGGAAGCACATCCTGCTTGACGCGGAACGATGGGAAGTAAAGGCTGTGGATCACATCCTCCGATGTCATGATCACCCTGATCGGCTTGCCGACCGGGACATGAAGCTCGTTGATCTCCCGCTGGCCGCCGATATGCTGAAACTTCCACATCCACTGCTTTCCGGTGGCGTAGACATCCTCCGCCTGCTTCGGCGCGCGGACGATCGTGAAATAGACGTTCGTCCCCCAGAAGAAGATGATCATCACAATCACCAGCGGCACTCCGATCCAGACGGCTTCCATGGTCTTGCTCTCGGAGAGCGGGTTGGAGCGGTCCACGTTGTTGCCACGCCGGTACTTGATCGCGAAGAAGGCGATCGCGAACGCAATCAACAGCGAGAAGACGATCGTGATCGTCACCAGGAAGAAGTAGAGCGAATCAACGCGACCGGCAACCGTTGAGGCCTGTTCAGGAAATAAGGGGAAATCCCACATTGTTCTTTTCGATGTGAAGACCACGGACGCCGGCTCTTCCGGGGCAACTGCATGCCCGCGAGCGGATCATCACCGGCCCTCGATATCCTAGTTCTTATTCGGCGCGCTCTATGCCACGCCGCTTTCGGCACCCTTTACCGCGGCTCGCGTTATCCGCGATCTCCGCATCGTCCGGTAGAAGAAGTACCCCAGCCCCAGCAGCGTCAGTATCCCCGCGCCACGGACAAGGTTGACCGCCAGCGCGCTGTACTTGTACTTTCCGGTCATCGGATCATAATCGAAACAGAGGAGCTTGACCTCATCCACCATCGTCCCTATCTCCCCGTCGGATGCCTTGACAAGCCCCAGACGGAGATCCTCGGCCGCGTACTCCACGCCGTAGAAATAGCGGGAGATCTTCCCCCCCGGTGTCAGCACCATGATGCCGGCCGCGTGCGCGTACTGCCCGGAATTCTGATCGTATACGTACCGGAATCCGGTCGCCGCCGCCAGCGAGTCTATCGCCCCTTTTTCGCCGGTCAGGAAATGCCATCCCTCCGCGGCGCCGGGCCTGTTGTACGACTTTATGTACGTCGCCTTCTTCTCCGACGCAAGCCCCGGCGTCTCGCTCGGGTTGATGCTCACCGTCAGCACGTTGAACTCCTTCCCGATATCAATCTTCAGCGGGCGAAGCCCCTTGACCACGCCGTTGAGGACAGTGGTGCAGAGCATCGGGCAACCGTAGTAGGCCATCACCAGCACAACCGGCTTCGTCCCGAAATAATCGCCGAGGTGGACCGCGCGCCCCGCCTCATCCTTGAACTCCAGCCCGAGCGGCAGTTGCGAGTCCAGCTTCTGATCGATGCCGATTTCGCTGGTGACATCCGGCGACGGTGATTGCGACTGCGCGCGGAGCATCGGAACCGCCCCCCCGTGAAGCGCAATCGCAACGAACGCCGCGAGCGTCCACCCCTGTATCATTCTCCCAAGCCTGGTCATGCTGATCATCTCCTTGATTATTCCCCCGCCGTCCATCCCCCCGTTATCATTACATCATCGAGCCTTCCCGGAATCAATGCTCTTCAACTCGCTCCGCATCGGGGTGCGGCCGGCGGCGGTGTCGGCTCCCGGCGAGACGCTCTTCGGCGCCGGGCGGTGCAGCCCCTTCGCCACCACCATGTCGATCGCCTTATCAATCGGAATCCTGACAACGCCCGATCGCCTGTCCACCCATCCGTAGCTGTTGATCACCGAATCGGTATGCGCGCGCATCTCCTGCATATCCAGGCGCGGCTCCGCCTGAAGCCGTGGCTCCGGCGGGATGATATTTCTGTCGGCAACCGGCGACGGCGCAACATCCCGCTTCTCCGCGCTGGCGGCCAGCACATGGAACATCCCCCACATCGCCAGCGCCACCGCGATACAGACCCCGCCCAGGATGGCGATGCTCATCAGAATCGAACGGGCGTCGATATCGGTCCGCTCGTGCGCGTGCGCTATCGGATCATACGAGACCCCCTGCGGCTGGGTCTCGGTCACGATCATCTTCTCCTTATCCTCAATCATGCTTTGGCGCCTCCGTCAGAAAAGGTGCGTTCAACGGGATCAGGGAGGTTTCCTTCTTCAACTGCCCGATAAACATCCAGAGCCAGATGCCGCCGATGCCGATCGGCGCCACGATATCAAGCCAGCTCAGATGAATTCCAAGCGGGTGAAACGATGGGGCGATCAGCCAGTAATCATCCACGTACCGCATCACCAGTACCACCAGCGCCACAACCGCCAGCGTGGAGGGATTCCGCTTCGTCTTCCGCATCAGCAGCAGGATAAACGGCGCAAGAAAATGAAATGCCACCAGGATGATCGGGATCACCCCCCAGCCGCCGGTGCTCCGCTGCACATACCAGGTTACTTCCTCCGGGAGGTTTGCCGACCAGATGATCAGGAACTGCGAAAGGGAGAGATAGGCCCAGAGCATCGTAAAGGCGAAGAGGAGATTGCCCAGATCGTGGAAGTAGCTCTCCTTGATCTTCGCGCGGAGATCAGGGCTCCAGCCGGTAAGCACCGCCAGCGCCGCGATGGAGAAGGCAAACGTGGAGAGAACCTGACCGACGATGATCATGACGCCGTAGATGGTGGAGAACCAGTGCGGCTCCAGCGACATCATCCAGTCAAACGCGGCAAACGTCGCCGTGAGGAAAAACGCCAGCAACCCGACGGCGCTGAAGTTCTGCACGCCGCGATCGTCCGCCAGGCCGCCGGCCGCCTCAACGCTCCGCATCTTCCTGACGAGGAGAGCCGAAACGCCGAACCAGACAACAAAGTAGATGGCGACGCGAATCAGGAAGAACGGGATGTTCAGATACGGGCTCTTGTGCTGAAGCAGCTCATCGTGCGCCACCAGATTCTGATCGGTCCATATATAGATGGCGTGCAGCCCGAAGATGATCGGGATGAAGAGCGCCGCCATCAGCGGGATCGTCTTCACCGCCGATTCCAGGATGCGCCTGATGGAATATCCCCACGATCCGCCGGTCAGGTTATGGAGCATGATAATCCCCAGCGCGCCGAGCGGAATGCCGAGGACGTAGATATAGCCCAGCAGATAGGAACGGAAGAACTGCTCCCTGTCGATAAAGAGGCCAAGCACGCAGATCGCGAGGCCGGCAATGCCGGCATAGAGCGAGCGCTGCTGGATGCGCTCCAGCCGCGGACGTATGGATTCCGTGTGGTTCATTCTCCTTGCAGCCTTTTTTGTTCCTGGGGAGGGACGTCCTGAACCGTTGCGTTCTGGCTCATTTGCAACGCGCGGATATATGCGGCAATCGCCCAGCGATCATCGGGCGCCACGCGCGCGGCATAGCTGTACATGATCCCGAAGCCGTTCGTAATCACATCGTAGAAATGGGCGTCCGGCGCCTGCCGGAGCCGGTCGATATGGAACGATGGCGGCGGCACCAGCCCGCGCTGGACGATCATCCCCTGCCCGTCCCCCAGACGGCCGTGGCATGGGGAACAGTAGATATCGTATCGCTGCCGGCCGCGCATCAGCAGCACGCGGGTGACAGGCACCGGGATGCTGGCGTTCAGCCCGTCCGCTCCAAGCGCCATCTTCTCCTGCTCGGCACGATCCGTAACCATGCCGCTGAGCGTGGCGCCGCCGTTGGAAACAGGATCGATGCTGTCGGAACCGGATTCCCCGCGCCCCACGGTCCCGGCGATAAACGGTCGCGCCGAAAGGCTGTCGGCGTAGAACGTGCTGGGGCGCAACGGCCGGACATGAGCCTGGTCGTACATCTCCAGCCGGCAACCGCCGATGGCAGGCAGCAGCAGCGCCGCCAGCATCATCGCCAGCGGGCGACCCCAGCCGGCCCCGGGAGCGCGCTCCCCCATGTGAGAATTCTTTCTATTCACGATCACGTCCTTTACGTCTCTGCGGACTACGAACTTTCAATTTGATTTCCCGGCAGACTGTTGAACAACGTCATCCGCTGCGTCCGGGGACGTTTGAAACGTCCCCGGACATTCATCGTTCGCTCACTGCGGCGTCCAGAAGGACGCCTCATTCGCTCAGATTCGGCCGCCGTGCGGCTGATCGTCCTTGAACAGTCTGAGAATCTGTAGTAATTCAACAGTCTGCCAGCGGATCGCCACCGCTCAGTGCTGCACCACCGAAACAAAATCGGAGCCCAGCCCTTCCAGAAATTTGTGCGTCTCGCCGGTGTTGAACTTCGGATCGACCGCCTCGATGCAGAGGAAGAAGCGATCGTTGGAGGCCATCGCGAACCGGCGCACGTTGAAGACCGGATGATAGGGCTGCGGCAGACGGTTCAGCCCCAGCATCCCGAACACCGCCGTCAGCGAGGCGAAGAGGATCATCGTCTCAAAGGTGATCGGGATAAACGACGGCCAGCTATTGTATGGGCGGCCGCCGACGTTCAGCGGATAGTAGATCACCGATACGTAGTACTGAAGCGCGTATCCCGCTATCGCCCCCACCGCGCCGCCGATCAGAACCAGCAGCGGCAGATACGGCCCGCGCTTCTCGATGATATCGTCCAGCGGCTCCACCGGAAACGGGGAGTACGCATCCATGCAGCGATATCCCGCGTCACGCGCCCGCGAAGCAGCCTCGACAAGGGCCTCCGGCGAGTGGAACTCGGCCATTAATCCATATATGGGAAGTCTTTTCTTCATAGCGTACATCCTCTGCAAGATCCGCGGCCGGCGGAACCGGGCGGCCGATGTTCAGTCACGAATGATGCCCCTCGCCGCCCCCGGCCTCGTGCGCCTCCTTCTCATGCAGCAGCTCGCGCATTTCGAAGATGTTGATCACCGGCAGGAACCTGATGAAGAGGAAAAGCAGCGTCAGGAAAAGGCCGATCGTCCCGAGAAACATCCCGAAGTCCCAGAAGCTCGGCTTGTATGTGGCCCAGCTCGATGGAAGGAAATCGCGACGGAGGCTGGTTGCGATAATCACAAAACGCTCCAGCCACATGCCGATGTTGATCACCAGCGAGAGGATGAAGAGCCAGATCGTGCTGGCGCGGACCTTCCTGATCCAGAGAAGCTGCGGGATCACGATGTTGCAGGCAATCAGCGACCAGTACGACCACGCGTACGGGCCGGTCCAGCGGTAGTAGGCCATCGCCCATTCATACTTGTTCCCGCTGTACCATGCGATAAACGCCTCCATCGCGTAGCCGTAGCCAACCACAAGCCCCATCGCAAGCATCACCTTCGCCATGTTGTTGAGATGGCGCATCGTGATAAAATCCTTCAGGCCGTAGATCCTTCTGATCGGAATCGAAAGCGTCAGCACCATCGCGAAGCCGGAGTAGACCGCGCCGGCCACGAAGTAGGGGGGGAAGATGGTCGTATGCCAGCCCGGAATAACCGAAACCGCGAAGTCGAACGAGACGATTGTGTGAACCGAAAGAACCAGCGGCGTGGAGAGGCCGGCCAGCAGCAGATAGGCGATTTTATAGCGCCGCCAGTGATCGGCCGATCCGCGCCATCCCAGCGAAAGCATGCCGTAGACGGCCTTCGCAAAACGCTTTGTCGATCGGTCCCGCAGCGTTCCCATGTCGGGAATCAGCCCGACAAACCAGAAGAGGAAGGAGACCGTGAGATAGGTCGAAACCGCAAACACATCCCACATCAGCGGGGAGCGGAACTGCGGCTGCACCCCCATCGTGTTCGGATACGGAAACAGCCAGTAGGCAAGCCACGGCCGGCCGGTGTGCAGCACGGGATAGAGCCCGGCGCAGAGGACCGCCATCAGCGTCATCGCCTCGGCAAAACGGTTGATCGATGTGCGCCACTCCTGCCGGAGCAGCAGCAGCACGGCGGAGATCAACGTGCCGGCGTGGCCGATGCCGATCCACCAGACGAAGTCGATGATATCGAACGCCCAGCCAACCGGGATGTTATTTCCCCAGATGCCGATGCCGGTCGTGACCAGATACGTAATCGTATAGAGCAGAAGCATCAGCAGCGAGAAGCCGATCGCGAACCCGAAGAACCATCCCTTCGAGGTCCGCCGCTTCAGGACCACGGAGCTGATCTTCTCGGTGATCGAGCCAAACGTATGCCCCGGCGCGATCACCGGAACGTTGACGTTTGCCTCCTTCGCGTCGGGCGATTTCAAACGCTTCATTTATGCGACCCCTTTGATTTCGGGATTCGGGTTGCTCAGCCTTGCCAGATAGCTGGTGCGCGGCTGCGTTCCAAGTTCCGCGAGCAATCCGTAGTTCAGCGTCTGATCCTTCGCCTTCAGCTTCGCCACCCGGCTCGTCCTGTCGTTGATATTGCCGAACACGATCGCCTGTGTGGGGCATGTCTGCTGGCATGCGGTCACAATCTCGCCGTCGCGGATCGGGCGATCATCCTTCTTTGCCTCGATGCGGGCGT
>JBDSJW010000349.1:0-13685 GCA_039917235.1 Kapaibacterium sp. (SeqCode)
TGCGTTGGAATCCCACGTTCGTGACATCCGGCATGATGATGTGTCATGATACCTGTATCCGGTCACGTATACCGGAAGGGATGCCGATTTCCCTTTCACACTTCCACCCGGTTTCGTTGGTTCGCCCGTAACCAAAACTTCCCGTGGGTGTTCGATCAATAGGCATCCCTGCAACTTCCCGAGGATATGGCGATTCAACCGGTCACGCTGCTGAGCAATCAGCGCCCGGCGCCACATGCTCCCGAATTCTCGGAAGGCAGATTGAAGGCCGGTCCGTTCATCGCGATGCGGTCCGCATTTCATCCATCAATATCGAGTCATCATGAAACGCCAACTGCCACTTGCCCTCTTTCTCATGGTCTCTTCGCTGGCGCTCGCGGGCTGCGGCTCCTTCCAGGCCACCAAGAGCATGAACGTCACGTACGACATGGCGAACAACAATTTCTCCGTCTCTCCGGGGGGCGGAATGGCTGTCAACGAGGGTGATATGGTCTCGTTTCAATTAACCAATATCAACCCGTTTGTCTACGATGTCTCGATCAACAACAAGGCGATCGTCTACAACACCACCCTTCCGCAGCCGATCCGCCTCCCCTTCCACGGCGCCGATCTGGTTGATACGATCACCGAGACCACGATCATCAACGTCAACGATGGCGGCAGGATCAACGTGGCGGCCGTCTCCCACTTCCGCGAGAATTATTCCGGATTCAGAACGCAGTACACCAAGTTCTACGGATTTCTCCTGTTCGATGACTATCTCTACTCGGCGCTCCGGCAGCCGTTTATCGATGAGAAGCAGCTCAAGGAGCAGATCCAGTCGCGACTGAGCGAGGTGACGGGGGGGACGAAGATGTACGGCCGGAACGATTTCATCATGAAGGGGGAGGAGATTTACAGCACTGTCTCCAAATCGTACAACGATCTCCTTTCCGAATACCAGATCCTGGACACGGCAAGCAAACGGAACATGGCCGATATTATGAAGAGCGCCACGCGCGCCTATAACGATCTGGCAAAAGGGGCATGGATGACCAAAGTGGCAAACACCGCCGATATGTTCGATCAGGTGCAGAACACCTCCTTCAGCTTCAACTCATTCAAGGTGCAGGCCAGCGGCGATGTGGTCAACTTCGCCATCGACGGGCGGCGGAAGGCGGAGACCAACCTCCCGACCTACGATGTAAAGCCGTTCAATCTTGATTATAACGTAAAAGTCAACGGCGGCTGGAAGATCGACGCAAGCGCGGGGCTCTTCCTCAGCAGCCTGGTTAATGAATCATTTACAACGCGACTGGAGAATGGAGAGCAGATCATCCTGAAGAAGAAGGGAGATGTTCTCAACTACGGCCCCGGCGCGCTGATGCACTTCTATTATCAGCCGTGGGGAATCGGCACCAACCTCGGCATCTTTACCAATACGTTCTCAAATATTCAGTTTCTCTTCGGCCCAAGCCTCCTCCTTGGCGATAACAAGTTCTGCCTCAACGGCGGCGTGACGATGGGAAAGGTCACCCGTCTGGCCGATGGCTATGCCGTGGGGGGAACGCTGGATACCAGGGGGAGCGTGGCGGTGGAAGTGCCTACATCGGATCGTCTTGATCTGGGATGGTTTGTCGGCTTCAGCTATAATTTCACGAATGGATTGCGGAAATGAATTGATGATGGTGGGGGTATTACAATTAGCGCAATGGTAGTGCTACCCGTCGGGGCGGGTTTTAAACCCGCCCCTACAGACAACGACAACAAACGAAACAACGACAAACAACGTTCACGCCGTCATTTCACCGAATCCTCCAGACGGCCGATCTCGTCGCGCAGCTCCGCGGCGCGTTCGTATTCCAGCTCCTTCGCGGCGCGCTTCATCTCGTCGCGAAGATGCTCGATCAGGTCCTTCTTCTGCTCGGTGGTCATATACTTCAGCACCGGCTCCTCCACCGCCATCGATTTCTTCTCGGCATCCTTCCTCTTCTGATCGCGATGCGCCTTTACGTCAGCGATCGCGGTGGAGCCCATGATCGACTCGCGCGATTTCTTCACGGTCGTCGGGATGATGCCGTGTTCAGTGTTGTAGACGATCTGTAGCTCGCGACGGCGACCACTCTCATCGATCACCGAGCGCATCGAGTCGGTGATCCTGTCGGCATACATGATCACCAGCCCCTCCTGATGGCGCGCCGTCCGCCCAGCCGTCTGCATCAGCGATCGCGCGCTCCGGAGGAAGCCCTCCTTGTCGGCATCCAGAATCGCAACCAGCGAAACCTCGGGAAGATCAAGCCCCTCGCGGAGCAGGTTGACGCCGATCAGCATATCGTAGGCGCCCAGACGGAGATCGCGCAGGATTTCCACCCGCTCCAGCGCGTCGATCTCCGAATGGATGTAACGCGTCCTGATGTTCAGCTCCGTCAGATAATCGGCAAGATCCTCCGCCATCCGCTTCGTCAGCGTCGTCACCAGCACCCGCTCCTTCTCCTCCTTCCCGATCCGCTCCTTGATCTCCGCAATCAGGTCATCGATCTGATTTCTGACCGGACGAACCTCGATAAGCGGGTCCAGCAGGCCGGTGGGACGGATGATCTGCTCCACGATCACCCCGCCCGAAAGCTCAAGCTCGGTATCCGTCGGCGTCGCGGAAACGAAGATCGTCTGCCCGATGCGCGACATGAATTCCTCGATCTTCAGCGGGCGGTTGTCGAGCGCCGAGGGGAGCCGGAAGCCATGCTCCACCAGCGTCATCTTCCGCGCGCGGTCGCCGTTGTACATCCCCCGCACCTGCGGCAGCGTAACGTGGCTTTCGTCGATCACCAGCAGGAAGTCATCGGGGAAATAATCGATCAGCGTGGATGGCGGCTCACCGGCGGCGCGGCCGGCAAGAATCCGGGAATAATTCTCGATGCCGGAGCAGTAGCCAAGCTCCTTCATCATCTCAAGATCGAACAGGGTCCGCTGCTCCAGGCGCTGCGCCTCCAGCAGTTTGTTATCATCACGCAGCTCCTTCAGCCTGACAAACAGCTCATCCCTGATCTCATTGATCGACCGCGAAAGCTCCGGCTTCGTCGTCACGAAATGCTTTGCCGGGTAGATCGTGGCGACATCCACCTCCCGAATCATCCGGCCGGTGAGGCGGTCGATATGGGAGATACGCTCAACCTCATCGCCAAACAGCTCGATCCTGATCCCCAGGTCATCCTCGTACGCCGGGATCACCTCCACAACATCCCCCCGCACGCGGAAATTGCCGCGGAAGAAATCGACATCGTTGCGGGAATAGTGGATATCGGCGAGCTGATAGAGCAACTGGTTCCGCTCGATCCGGTCCCCCTTTTTGACCCTCACAAGCTGGCCGCCATACGCCTCCTTGGAGCCGATGCCGTAGATGCAGGAGACGGAGGCGATGATGATCACATCCTTCCTGCCGTCCAGCAACGCGCTTGTCGCCTTCAGGCGGAGCCGGTCGATCTCATCGTTGATATTGAAATCCTTCTCGATGAACGTGTCGGTGCTGGGGATATAGGCTTCCGGCTGATAGTAATCGTAGTAGCTGATGAAGAATTCCACGGCGTTGTGGGGAAAGAAGTTCTTGAACTCCCCATACAACTGCGCCGCCAGCGTTTTGTTATGCGATATCACCAGCGTCGGCCGGCCGAGCTGCTGAATCGCGTTGGAGACCGTATAGGTTTTGCCGCTTCCGGTCACCCCCAGAAGCGTCTGAAACCGGTCCCCCCGTTTCACCCCCTCCACCAGTTGACGGATCGCCTCCGGCTGGTCTCCCGATGGGCTGTATTCGGATTCAAGTTGGAACTGCATGAATATCTCTGTCCGTGCTGAGTTATTATATCACGCGGTTGAAAAACAGGGCATCGCCCATGAAGTTTCGCGTGCAACGGGGTAAGGACGAAAATCAAGCTCGGTAGATTGTCGATTTGATGCAACATCCGCCGATGTTTTTTCGGTGGTCGCCGGGATTGAAAACTGTTGCGATCTCCCATCGGCCGGCCTATATTGGAGCAAGGTCCAGACGGAGACCGGATTCACTCGCTGATCTTGTAGACTATCACAGCATCATTGTTCCCACGGAAGCGCTCCCCTTCCGAAAACAGCACGACAATATTCCGCGCGTTATCAATTGAACGCCGGACGGCATCGGTCACCATATCGCGCCCCCCATTCACGGCACAACCCGCCGCGATCCGTTCAGCGCGAATTATTCAGAGGGAAGATCACCATGTTATGGAAGGAACTTGAATTCATCACAACGGCGATACGCCGCGCAACGCTTTCACGATTTACCGGAATTTCCGCCGAGCAGATCAGCGATGCCGTGCACGACGCGCGCTCGATCTTCTTCGAGAAATTCTACACAAAGGGGGATATCGAACTTCCGCTCGATCCCCCCGCCGCATATTCATGGATTGCGCTGACCGCCACGCGCGCGCTCCTCCGCGAACAGGGACGGCGGCGGCGAATGATCTATGTCCCGTTCGATTACGATCCGGACACCGACTATCCTCGCGATGTAGGCCACGAAGCGCTTGAAGCGGTCCGCCGGTTCGGCCAGTCGCCGGAGGCATCGTGGGATGCGGTCCTTACGCTGGAAGCCCTTATGGAGCGGCTTTCGCCGGTTATGGCGGAGGTTGTGCGGGAGCATGATATCCGTGGGGAAACACTTCAGGGAGTTGCCGGAAGGATGGGATGCACCCTCAGCGCCGCCAAACAACGCCACCGTCGCGCGCTGCTGAAGATGAAGGATGTGGAGCGATAATCGGTATTTCGAAAGCGCTTAATGGATTATGATGGGATAGTATGTGCGATGCCATTGGGGTTATGTGAAGAGGCATATATTCAGATGCGGGATTATCTTGCGCTATCAATTACGATTCCGCCGGATTTAATTAAGCTATCGAAATCATGGTTAAATTTCCGGGAACGATCCGAGTTTCGCCAGTATTCATAGTCTTTATTTCGATCGGGGTCATCATCACAAGGAATGATAAATGACAATAATCTAACATCGTTATTGACAGAAGTCTGCTTTGAACCAAAACACATTTCTCTACAATCATCAGAGATGTCAGATCCATTGCGGATAATTCGAACTTTGAACTCCCTGTTGAAAGCCGCATTGGAAATGTAGCCAACTCCACGCGAATCCACCTCAATTTCGGAGGACAACTCTGTCTTTGATCTCCCAACGATAAAGACTCCGCCGCAGTATCCGGGCCTTACATTTATCTTCACCACCGGCTTTGAGCTGCATGATATAATCACGAGATTCATCAGAAGCAATAAGGGAATTGACCAAAACATCTGAATAACCTTTTTATGTACAATCCGCCAGATTCCAGTTCCGGCATGTGAGATCAGACGTTCACGGTTTATTATTCTCCCCCGTCACTACCACCCTCCAGATGAAACGTAAACATCACCGCATCCTCCTCTTCCGTATCAACGCCGAGGGAATCGTACAGTCCCATCGCGGCGGCATTTGAGCGGTGGGTAAGCACCCAGGCTTCCCCGCATCCGCATTCCCGGGCGATATCGAGCATCGCCAGCATCATCCGGCGGCCGATGCCGCGCCGGTGATGGCTCGGCGCCACCCCCACCTCATCGATCCATAGCTCGGGGCGCGGCCTGTCGGGGTGGATATGAAGGGCGGCGGAGACCATCCCGACAACCACTCCGTCATCGATTGCCGCCACCATCCGGTTTCGGGGATCGGCCAGAAAATCGTTCGCCGCGGAGTTATCAACGCGGTTGTCAAATACATCGCCGGGAGGGGCGGTGTCAAGCATTGCGGCGTCTTCGGGGCCAAGCTGACGTATTTCCAGGGGCATGATCGTTCTATCTCCCATCGATGCGTTATCGTTGACAGGATAACGGCCCGCTCAGCGCATCGAGCGCCGGATGCCGGACTCCATCACCCGCTTCTGTTCCACCACTTCCTCATCCTCCGGCAGCAGCCCCCACAGCCCGCGCACTGCCTCCCGCAGTCTGGATTCGTTCTTCTGCTCAAGCGCCTGCCGCCCCGATTCCAGATGGCGCTGGGCGGCGGCGGGATCGCGGAAACTGCGGTGGCGGAGGTAGGTAAGCTGGTTTTCCCAGAACCAGTCCTGCATCACCACAATCCTCCAGCGGAGACGGCGGAACTCATCGGTAAGCCGCTCCAGCCCGCGCGCATCCTCGCGACGGATCTGCTCGTCGGCGTCCTTGCAGAGCCGCTCCCACTCCACCTTATCGACCGGATTGCCGTAGAGGCCAATCACCACCTCCGCCTCGCTCCTGATCTCCATCAGGCTGGTCATTGCCACCTGAAAGCGGTCGGTCGGGGAGATCTTCCGCTCAAGATCGCCGGTCCTGCCGGAGAGCGATTTAAACTTCTGGTAGATGCGGCGGGCGTCATCCGGCTCCTTCTCCCCCTGCCGGTATTCGTCGTACTCCACCCAGAGATCATCGGCCTCCACGCGGAGCACTTTCAGCTTTGCGAGCAGATCGTAACTGTCGTTCCGGCGGGCGGCGCGGTCGAGAAGATCGATCTTCTCGCGGCACTCCTCGATGTCGTAATCGAGGTTCGCCACCTTCTCCAGCAGGTTGGGATCGTTCTCCTGCGCAACGTAGACGTTCTCCTGAAAATGCTCGCCAAGGCTTGGGACAAACGCGTGGACCTCCATCTGCCGTGATGTGTTGATCGTCACCGACAGCTCGATATCGGAGCCCTCGTGGAGCGGCCTGCGGATATCGTTGGAAGCGATCTTCAGCGCCCCAACGAAGGTGTTGGTGGCCGGATCGGAGAACTCCCCCTCCCACAGCTTGATGGCGATATATTCGCCGGAGCCCGGCTTCAACGTCCTGTTGGCCTTGTAGGTGATGATCTTGCTGGCCGGCAGCGGCGTGGAGCGTGGGAAGATCACGTCGAACTCCGAGATCCCATCCTGGCGCACGATCTCCGCGCCGATCGAATGGGGGAGCGGCGGCTCTGAGAGGAGAAGCCCGTGACGGATGGAGAAGGAATCGGGGCGCGCCGTCAGCTCCCGCCCCGGCTCGCCACGGAGGGAGATCCTGAAGCGCTCGGTCTTCCCCTCCAGCAGGCTCACCACGGCATCGAACGCGCCGTTGCGGATCGGGAGCCAGCCGCTGTTCCATCGCCCGCTTTCGGTTTCGATGAAGATCTCGGCCGCCGATCCGCCGGAGCTTTCCGTATTGATCTTCCCCATCACCAGCGATGTCGTCTCCGGCCATACCGGCTCGTAGGCCAGCGTCAGCGCCACCGTATCGGCGACCGGGGCGGATGCCGGGATCACCGTGCGGGGAGAGGTTGCGGCATAGATGGCAGCCCCCTGGGCAACCACCGTCATCGGATCGATTGAGAAATCGAGCGGGGTGTTGAACGCTGATGCCAGCGCCTCGCGAACAATCGGCATCTGCGTTGGGCCGCCGACCAGAACCACGGTGGAGAGGTCATCGGCGCTGATTCTTCCTCCATTGATCGCCTCGCGGCAGAGGTCGATCGTCTGCGCGATCAGCGGCTCCACGATCTCGTTCAGTTCCGATCGGCTCAGTGTAAACTCCATCTCCACCTCCCGGCCGTCCGCGTCGGTCCCGGCATCGAAGATCGAAACGATGGCGCTTGTCGCGAAGCTGAGATCGATCTTCACCTCCTCCGCCTTCTTCTGGAGCGTCTGGAAAAGTCGTCGCTGATCGGCCCCGGCCCCTTCACCGACCGGAAGCGAGAATGATTCGCGAAGCCTTGGGAGCAGCAATTTCCGGACAATCAGCCGGTCGAAATCCTTTCCGCCGAGCATGTTATTGCCGCGATGGTCCAGCACCACCAGTTGCCCGTCGCGCGTGGAGATAACCGCCACATCGAATGTCCCGCCCCCCAGATCGTAGACCAGCAGGCGTTTATCGCGCGCGTCGGACTTCATGCCGTAGGCGATCGCGGCAGCCACGGGCTCCTGAATGAGCGATACCTCGACAAGCCCCGCAAGCCGTGCCGACCGGGCGGTGGCCTCGCACTGAAGCTGGCCGAACGCCGCCGGCACGGTGATCACCGCGGCATCGATGCTCTCCCCGGTCTGCCGCCGCGCATCCTCCAGCAGCGATTTCAGCACCTCGGCCGAAAGCTCCTCGGCGGAACAATCGCGCCCCGCGGCATTGAAGCTCTTCCTGTCGCTCTGCCCCATCCACCGCTTGAACTCGCATGCAACGTTGTCGGGATCGGTGAAGAGCGAGTTATAGGCCCGCCGCCCCACGATCACCCGTCCCGATTTATCCACCTGCACCACTGATGGCGTCACGTCCATCTGGTCGCGGTTCTTGAAGATCCGCATCTCCGCGCCGTCGTATCGCGCAATTGCCGAGTTGGTGGTTCCGAGATCAATGCCGAAATCGATTGTGCCGCTCATGTCATCTATCGTTCAAATGGGTTGTTGCGTTATCGGGCGCCGCTCCAGCACCACCTCCCCCCAGGAGAGAAGCGCCCCCCGAAGGAGGATGATAGGAGCCACGGTCTCCTTGATCACCAGTTGCGTCTCGCCCCCCTCATCGCCGTCGATATCGACCACGTCCACCGCCATGCCGGCATGGTACTCGCCGCCGGCGGCGTCCACATAGGAGATGCCGATCTCCTCCAGCGCCGCGCGGATCTTCCGCAGGGAGTATCGCAGGCCGACGCTTCCCGGAAGATCCCTCCCGCGTTCCACCTCCCGCGCGGCGCGCCATGTCTCCAGCGCCAGCGTTGCCAGCGTATCGCGCCCCACTTCCAGTCCGTTCACCTGTTCGCTCATTGGTTTCTTATGATTCGGGTTGATCCGGCCAATCGGCGGCTATCGCGTCAATGGCGCGCGGAGGAGGCTTGTCCCCTGCCGGTGCATCTCGTAGATATTGGTCAGAACGTCATCGACCACAAAAGGGGTGAATCGCTTTTCCGCATTGCTCATCCCCCTGTTGATCGCCGCGAGATGTTCGTTCGCCGCGACGATCGTATCGCCAAACTGCTGGTATTCGCGGGAGAAGCTGTTCCACTTGTCACCGTAGATACGCAGCCAGATCCCGAGATTTCTCATACCCGTAGATATGGGGCCATTCATGGCGGGCAGATGGTCAATGTTGAAGATCCGTCCGGCACCGAGGGGATCAGAGCGGCTCTCCACGCTGCTGCGGTAGGAGTTGAGATTCTCGATCATGGCGTAGAGCGTGTCCGCCTGCCGGCTCAGAAATTTTTGCTGGCGTATCAGCACGCGCGCATGCCCGCTGTCCCCTGTTGTCCGCGCCACGCTGTAGTACGTCCTCAACATCAGATCGGGATCGCTCAGATGATTGTTCGAATGATATTTCGGCAGCCCATCCCTGATCGACAGGTCGGTGGAGGATGAGCTGGGGGAGGAGCTCCGATAACCCGAGGATCTCCGATACTCCGAGGAGTTCAGATAGTCTGAGTAATTCGACGAACTGGATGAACCTCCCAGATGCGCCAGGGCATAGATGATGATAAATGCCCCCTTCACTATCCAGTAGATCCTCCAACCGTTGTTGGAGCCACGCGGCGAGCGCGACGGCCTGCCGGATGCCGTGACGTTGGTCGTCATCTCGCTGATCCGGCGGGTGAGCGTCCCCGTGGTGATGGCATTTGCCTCACGCACCAGGTTCTGCGCGAACGTCGGGTTCCGCTGTTCCTGCGCCTCGCCGGAGAACTGCATCAGCAGCGCGGCGGCGGTTTTGCAGACGCGGCGCGATGGCTCGAAATCCCCCCCGGTCCCCTCCAGCAGCTTGCTTATCAGCGGATAGACATCCCGTCGGTAATGTTCGTAGCAGGAGGCCAGCGAGCTTTCCCGGTAGTCATTTATCCGCATCCACTGGTTCAGATCAGCCAGAATCGAGTCGCACATGGTGGAAATCTCGGACTCCACAATGGCGAAGGAATCTGTCTCCAGCACCGTGACGCTCCGCTGCGGCGCCCCCGCCTGCCGGAGCATCGCAAGGTGATGGCACGCATTGGAACAGCGCCCTCCCTTTACCAGCTCCGCCATCATGACCGAGGAGGGGCCAAGCAGCAGCTCCCATGCGTTATGCCGCAATTCCACGAAATCATCGCCGGTGGCGGCCGGCTCAAACCCGGCGCGCGATTCCTGGGCGGCCAGATAATCCCAGAACTCCGTCATCCCGATAAGCGATCCCCAGAGCCCCATCGCGCTTTTCCATGCGCCAACGACGGTCTCCACTGTCTGGCTGGCGCCCGCCTGAAGCGCGGGGATATCCCTTACCATCGCCATCATGTGGCGGATGCGGGCGGCATTGGCGCGTGAAGCCACGGCGGGATCGGCCTCCCACAGTTTCGCGGCCGCCTCGTACTTCCCCTCCCGCATCAACCCGATCGCCTCGCGATCGGCGGGGGTTTCGTTGGAGAACCAGAGGAGCCGTTCGCGCAGGCGCTGCTTGACATTGTTCAGGGCGTTGTTGGCATCACGGAGATCGTCCCCGGCAAATGTCCGGGCGTTCAACCGGAGGAGAGGATCGTCGGGGTTGGCGGTTTCCTCCACCTTCCGACCCAGACGGGCACGGTGAAACGTGGACCATACATCGCCACGAGCCGCCCCGTTGAACAGCCCCAGAACGCGATATCCGTTATCGAAATAAATCATGGGAATGCATGCACTCTGTTTACTCTCCGCCCCGTGATTTGGGGCATGGCGGCCAATCTACTAAACGCGGGCCGGTGAAATAATGTGAAAAATATCACTCGCCGGGCTTCGGCCATTATTTCGCCGAGCCGCGAAACCGTAATTTCGGGGACGCGCCAACCCGTCCGGTTCGCAACCCAGTCTCCCGGCATCGCTTCGGGGCAACAGCAACACGCAATCGATCCGCCTCATGAACTATCTGAACTCCGTTATCGATCTGATCGGCAACACCCCGATGATCAAGCTCCGCCATGTTGTTGATCAGGGTCAGGGGCTGGTCCTGGCAAAGCTGGAGAGCGCCAACCCCGGCGGCTCGGTCAAGGACAGGATCGGCATCAGGATGATCGATGCCGCCGAACGCGAGGGGAAGATAAAGCCGGGAGGGCTGATCATCGAGCCGACAAGCGGCAACACCGGCATTGGGCTGGTGCTGGTGGCGATACAGAAGGGATACCGCACCCTCTTTGTGATGACCGACAAGGCATCGGTGGAACGGGTCCGGTATCTGAAGGCGATGGGGGCGGATGTGCTTATCGTCCCATCAGCCGCCAAGCCAAGCTCGCCCGAATATTACTACAACACGGCGCAGCGGCTGGCGCGGGAGATCCCGAACGCCATCATGCTGAACCAGTACGACAACCCCGCCAACCCCGAGGCGCACTACTACGGCACCGGCCCGGAGATCTGGGAGCAGACCGAGGGAAAGATCACCCACTTCGTCGCCGGGATCGGCACGGGGGGGACCATCAGCGGCTGCGGGCGGTTCCTGAAGGAGAAGAACCCTGATATCAAGGTGATCGCCGCGGACCCGACCGGCTCATCGCTCAAGACCTACAAGGATACCGGACGGCTTGTTGAATCGCTCCCCTATCTGATTGAGGGGGTCGGCCAGGAACGGATTCCGGGAAATCTCCACTTCGAATTCGTCGATGAAGTGATCAACGTAAACGACCGCGACGCATTTGCGATGGCCCGGCGGATGGCGCGCGAGGAGGGGATCTTCTGCGGCGGCTCCACGGGGATGAACATGGTGGTCGCCGCCCGCAAGGCGAAGGAACTGAAGGAGGGGGATGTGATGGTGGCGATCGTCTGCGATACCGGCGAGCGCTATCTGACCAAACATCACTCCGACGAATGGCTTCAGGAGAAGGGCTTCCTGGAGAGCGAGAAGGTGACGCTTCAGGTGGTCCTCCAGTTGCGGGGACGCTCCGGCGGCGCCGCGCTGATAGCCGCCACGCCCGAGATGACCGTGCGCGAGGCGCTGGACCTGATGAACCAGAAGGGGTTCAGTCAGCTTCCGGTGATGGAGGATGGGAAATCGGTGGGATCGCTCCGCGACAACCGGGTGATGACCGCCGTTCTAAGCGACAGGAACCTGCTGGAAAGCCATGTGCGCGAGGTGATGGAGCCAGGCTTCCCCGTGGTTGCCCACACCACCGATGTCTCCAACGCGATCCGCTATCTGAAGGATGCCCGCGCGATTCTGATCGAGGATTACGGCATCATCACCGGCATCCTGACCCGGCACGATCTGGTGGAGTTTACCTGACAGACTGTTGAAGGCCGTCATCCAAGGCGTTCGCCTTCATCGTTTGCTCACTGAGGCGTCCGGGAGAGGACGCCTCATTCGCTCAGATTCGGCCGCCTTGCGGCTGATCCTCCTTGAACAGTCTGAGCATCCGTAGTAATTCAAAAGCCTGCCAGGGATCGGCCTCTCGGCCGACGAACATCCCATATGGGGAATCGTGGTTTTCACATCCTTAATACGAGGTAAAAGTGAAACTACCGGCATCGTACACGCCGAAGCTGATCACGGCGCTGAAGGGTTATAACCGACAGCAGTTCATGGGTGATCTCTCGGCTGGGATCATCGTCGGCATCGTGGCGCTTCCCCTTGCCATCGCATTCGGCATCGCCTCCGGTGTATCGCCACAGAGCGGGCTGATTACCGCCGTGATCGCCGGGTTCCTGATCTCCGCCCTCGGTGGAAGTCGCGTCTCGATCGGCGGGCCAACCGGCGCGTTCGTGGTGATCATCTCCGGCATTGTGGCCCAATACGGCCTGGCCGGCCTCACCGTGGCGACGATCATGGCCGGGGTGTTTCTGATCATCATGGGGCTGGCGCGGTTTGGCTCCATCATCAAGTTCATCCCTCATCCGGTCGTTGTCGGCTTCACGAGCGGCATCGCGGTGATCATCTTCACGGGGCAACTCAAGGATTTCGCCGGGCTGCCGATCGTCAGGGACCCGGCTGATTTCTTGCAGAAGATCGGTGCCTATTCCGCGCAGATCGGATCGTTCAATCCCACAGCCCTCGCCATCGGCCTCCTTTCCCTTCTGATCATCATCCTCTGGCCCCGTGTCTCCAGGAAAATCCCCGGATCGCTCATCGCGCTGATCGTCGCCACGGCGGCGGTTTCTCTGCTGCATCTTCCGGTGGCGACCATCGGGACCAGGTTCGGTGAGATTCATTCAGGCATCGGCATGCCGGTGATTCCCCCGCTGGACTTCGCAACGGTGAAGAGCCTTGTCTCCCCCGCGGTCACAATCGCAATGCTGGCGGCAATCGAATCGCTCCTCTGCGCCGTCGTTGCCGACGGAATGATCGGCGG
Source organism: Kapaibacterium sp. (SeqCode) (assembly GCA_039917235.1). Taxonomy (GTDB): domain Bacteria; phylum Bacteroidota; class Ignavibacteria; order OLB7; family OLB7; genus JAFDZV01. Next base: position 13,289 of record JBDSJW010000349.1, read on the forward strand.
GCGGCACCGCTCGAACATGGAGCTGGTGGGACAGGGTGTTGCCAATATCGTGTCGGGACTGTTCGGCGGAATTCCGGCGACCGGCGCGATTGCGCGGACAGCCACCAATGTGCGGAACGGAGGTCGCACGCCGGTGGCCGGCATCATCCATGCACTGGTCCTTCTTCTGATCATGCTTTTTCTCGGGAAATGGGCCACGCTGATCCCCCTCCCATGCCTCGCCGCGATCCTCGTGGTGGTGGCGTACAACATGAGCGAATGGCGCTCCTTCCGCTCCATCCTGAAGAGTCCCCGCAGCGATATCGTGGTCCTTCTCACCACGTTTGCGCTGACGGTGATCTTTGATCTGACGGTGGCGATCGAGGTTGGGGTGGTGCTGGCGGTCTTCCTCTTCATG
>JBDSJW010000350.1:0-11258 GCA_039917235.1 Kapaibacterium sp. (SeqCode)
CGCGCCGCCGCCATCCGGCACGGCACATGCTGGGTTCGTTTCGCGGGGGCTCCCGATGCCGTCCGGCGGGAGGCGGAGCCGGTGCTGGATGCCGGCGTTGAGCTGGGGCTGCGCCTGTCGATCATCGCGCGGCCGACGCGTGGCGAGGCGCTGGAAGCCGCGTACGGGCTGATCGACCGATCGGAGAACGGCAGAGCGGCGGCGGAGCGGGATTTTGTCACGACCAGCGACGCGGTTTCGATGCGCTCCATGTTTGCGATGGCGGATACCGAATGGCTTACGCCGACGCTCTGGACCGGCGCCATCAGGAAGCATGGCGCCACGGCTGTCGCGCTGGTCGGCTCCTACCAGGAGGTCGCGGAGGGGCTGGCGGAGTTTGCCGCGTGCGGGGCATCGAACGTTATCCTCTCCGGCTGGCCGAAGCTGGAAGAGATGGTCCGCTTCGGGGAGCATGTCCTTCCGCTTGTCAGGGCGATGGAACCAAGCATCAGCCCCATGCCGGCCACCGGCGGGGAATCCGTATGAGCGGCGACGGGCGCATCCGCGTGGCCTACATCGTGGCGATGCACGTCCGGTGGATTGCGTTCGAGTGGATTGTCCGGGAGATCGACCGGGAGCGGTTTGATATCAGCTTTATCCTCCTGAACGATGGCGAGCCGCCGCTGGCCCCCTATCTCCGCGATAAGGGGATCGTCTATCATCATATCCAGTATCGGGGGAAGCGGGAGCTGCCGCGGGCTATCCGTGAAGTCTACCGCTACTGCCGCCGGAACGGGGTGGAGATCGTCCATACGCATTTTATGAACGCATGCCTGGCGGGGCTTACCGGCGCGCTGCTGGCGGGGGTGCGGACCCGCATTCACACGCGGCATCACGCAGGCCCATTCCCGCGCAAGGAGCGCCCGCGCCGCGGCTGGTTCTACGACCGGTACAACAACCTTCTCTCCACGCATATCGTGGCGATTGACCGGCTGGTGCGCCGGGTGCTGCTGGATGAAGGGGCGGCGGAGAAGAAGCTGTCGGTGATCTATCACGGCTTCGATATCGGCGCGTTCGGCGCGGTTGATCCCGCCGATGTGGCCGCGTTCAGGAGCCGCCATATTCCCGAGGGGGCGGGGCCGGTGGTGGGGGTGGTGGCGCGGTATAAGAATCTGAAGGGGGTGCAGTATATCATCCCGGCATTCGCGTGTCTGCTGAAGGATCATCCGCGCGCGCTCCTTATCCTTGCCAACGCGCAGGGGCCTGATACGCCGATGATCCGCGCATTGCTTGCGGACATCCCCCGGGAAAATTATCTGGAGATCCCGTTTGAGGATGATCTCTATCTCCTCTACCGGCTCTTCGATCTCTTCGTCCATGTCCCGATTGCGCGGCACCTTGAGGCGTTCGGCCAGGTGTATGTGGAGGCGCTGGCCGCCGGGGTGCCATCGGTGGTGACCAGCGCGGGAATCGCCGAGGAGATCATCGAGCATGGCCGGAACGGATGGGTGGTCGGCTTCCGCGACAGCGACGCGATTCTGAAGGGGATGCAAACGCTGCTGGGAGATGACGCGCTGAGAGCGTCGATTGTCCGGGAGGGATTGGAGAGCATCGGGCCGGAGCTTCGGCTGGAGAGCATGGTGCGCTCGCTGGAGCGGCTGTATATCGCAACGTCAACGAGTTCGAGGAGAGCATATGAACCAGAGCGATCAGGAAACGGCGGAGAGTACGGCCACGTCGGCGGGGCGTTTGGAGAGGGTGGGTGATGTCCTGAGGCGTGATGGCTACGCGCATCTGAGCCGACCGCACAAGTATCAGGAGTTTGCTGATATCTGCGCGATGCTTGGCGATCTGGAGTCGCGGACCGATCTGAAGATCGATGGGGAGATGAACCGCGCCATCCTCAGCCGCCGCTCGGTGGCCGGAAGCGGCCAGCGTCCCAGCGTCTTCACGGCGAACGAAATCGGCTTTCACGCCGATACGCCGGAGGTCGATTTCATCGGCTGGCACTGCTTCCATCAGGATGATGACGATGGGGCGCTGCTGATGGTCGATCTTGGTGATATCGAATCCTGGTTTTCGCCGGAGGAGCTGGCGCTGCTCGGGAGGATCACCGTGCAGTGGACCACGCAGGAGAACGGTGCGGAGCGGGCGCACCGCCAGCCGGTCATCGCACGGGAGGGGGGCATCAACAAATTCTATTACGCCCCGTGGTTGCTGGATCATCCCGAGGATGAATCTGAGAAGAACGTGCTGGAGAAGTTCGTCGGGCATCTGAGGATGCTTGAGGCTTCCCGCACCATCGCCGTGCGGCTGCATGAGGGGGAGAGCCTTTTTATCGATAACCGGCGGATGCTGCACGCGCGCCATGCAATCTCCCCGGAGAGCCGGCGGCATATCGTCCGCCTGCGGATGCGGGGACGGTAATGATGCCGGATGTACATCAGACTGTTGAAGGACGTCATCCGCTGCGTCCGGGGACGTTTGAAACGTCCCCCGACATTCACCGTTCGCTCACTGCGGCGTCCGGGAGGACGCCGCATTCACTCAGATTCGGCCGCCGTGCGGCTGATCGTCCTTGAACAGTCTGAGCATCGGAAGTAATTCAACTGTCTTTGATGGAGCAACGTGACGGAGACGCTGAAGCTCGATAATGGCGCTGTTGTTGATGCGGGGGATATCGCCTGCGCGCTCATCACCACCCCCGCCGATATCGCCGCGATTGCCGGTGAGTGGGATCATCTGCTGGATGCCTCCGGCTGCAACCGCGCCTTCTCCTCGCGTGCGTGGTATCGGGCTGCCTGCACGGCCTATCCCGGCATCGAGCCGACCGTGATCGTTGCGCGTGCCGATGGGCATCCTGTCGGCATCCTTCCGCTTGTTTTTGATACCGGCACCGGTCAGGGGCGTTTCCCGACGCCGCTCGCGGACTACAGCGATGCCATTGTTGCGGTGGATGATATCCCGGTTGCCGTGCTGATGCTCCGTTATGCGCTCTCGGCGGGGATGCCGTGGGATGGGCTGATGCTGAATTTCGTCCGCGAGGATTCGAATGTGATGCGCGGAATGATGGAGTCGGGGCTCCCGCATCGGATTGAGTGGCACGCAAACGAGCGATGGACCTGCGCGTACCAGGAGCTTCCGGCGAGGTACGATGATTTCCTCGCGTCGCGAAGCAGAAATTTCCGCAAGGGGATCGGTCGGGCGCGGCGCGCGGCGGCGTTGGCCGGGCTGATGGTGGAGGAGCTTACGCCGGATCTGCTGAACCCTGATGATCTGCCGGGGATATTCCTGCGGCTGCATGGCGATCGCTTCCCGGAGTCATCGCTTCTGTCGGGGAGCCATCAGCTCTTTCTGGAATCGGTTCTCCCGTCGCTCTTTGCCGAGCGGCGGTTGCTGGTCTTTGCGATGCGGAGGGGGGATGCGATCCTCGCCATCGATCTCTGCATGGTCGGCGCGCGGAGCCTCTGCACATGGAACGGCGGGTTCGATTCCGCGGTTGAGGAGCTATCTCCCGGTCGCCTGATTATTGATGCCGGAATACGGAGCGCGTGCGGGCGCGGCTGCGCGGAGTACGATATGATGCGCGGGCTGGAGCCGTACAAGCTGGAGTGGGCCGGCTCCCGAAGGCTGCTGGGAAAGGTGATGATTGGAGAACATTATCAAAACGGCGAAGCATGACCGGGACCGACCTGACAGGCGGATCGAATATCGTGATTGAACATGAGCGCCCGCGTGAGTGGTCGATCGGCATTTATCTGGGCGGTTCCCCGCTCGACATGCGCGATTCCGCCGCCGTGCGAAACCCGGTGATCACCCGCGATGATGTCACCGACCGGCCGGCGCGGTTTGTGGCCGACCCGTTTATGCTGCGGGATGACGGCATCTGGTATATGTTCTTCGAGGTGCTGGATGACGAGACAAATCGCGGGGAGATCGCCCTGGCGACAAGCCTGAACGGGCTTGAGTGGCGCTACCGTGGCGTGGTTCTTTCGGAGCCGTTCCATCTCTCTTATCCGTATGTGTTCACCTGGGAAGGGGACTACTATATGGTGCCGGAGTCGCTGAAGCCGAACGCGGCGCGGCTCTACAGGGCGACCAATTTTCCGTCGGCGTGGGAGCATGTTGCCGATCTGATCCCCGGCTGGTGCGCCGATTCATCGCTGGTCCGCCACGGCGGATTGTGGTGGATTTTCACCTGTCCCAATCCATCGGGGCGGGATATCCTCCGGCTGTATTATGCCGAGGAGCTGACCGGCCCCTGGACGGAGCATCCGGCCAGCCCCATCGTGGAGGGGAACGCGGCGGCCGGGCGACCCGGAGGGCGGGTGATTGAATACGACGGGGGGCTGATACGCTACAGCCAGGATTGCTCCAGGATCTACGGCGAGTCGGTGCTTGCGTTCGAGATTCTGGCGCTTGATCGCAACAGGTATGTTGAGCGCGAATATGCCGGGAATCCCGTGCTGGCGCCGACCGGCAACGGCTGGAACGGCGCCTGCATGCACACGATCGATCCGCATCCCCTGGATGGCGGCGGGTGGATAGCCTGCGTGGATGGTCGTTTTCAGGGGGACGAGGAATGAGCAGAGAATGTGAATTATGACGCGCATCAATGTCTACGCTGAGAATCATGGCTGGCTGTTCGAGGATATGAAGACCTGGTTCTCCCGCCTTACGGTGGAGGGGACGATCATCTCCGTGAGCGATATTCCCGATCCCGCCGCCGACGCATGGGTGGCGCTTCGAACCAGGGAGGCTGGCTTTTCCCCCATCGCGGGGCGGACGGTTGCCTGTGTTCACGATCTCTACGACTATCCCGGCCTCTATCATCCGGCGGGGGGACGGGGCGCCGTTCACACGGTGGGGGGGCTGGTCCTCTGCAACCCCCTGCAACGCCCGCTCCTGGCCGATGCCGGGATCGCGCTGGAGGGGAAGCGGGTGCTGGAGCGTCCGCTTGGCGCGCTCTCCATCTTCACGCTCCGCGAGTCGATGCCGGAGAAGTTCACCATCGGCTGGATGGGGCGGAACGATCCGCGGAAACGGACAGAGTGGCTGATGGAGACGCTGCGGCTGGTCGATATCCCGCGCGATGCACTGCGCGTGATTCTTGCGGGGGAAGATCTTGAGGAGCTTGCGGGGGAGCTTGCTGATCATGGGATCGATCACAGGCTGATTGACCGGCGCGTTTATCCGATCGAGTCATGTCCGCCGCTCTATCATGCGATGGACGCGCTCCTGATCACCAGCATGACGGAGGCCGGCCCGCTGACGCTGTTCGAGGCGCTTGCCTCCGGGATTCCGGTGGTTTCCACGCCGGTGGGATGGGCGCCTTATTTCGCCGGAAAATCCCCCGGCCATGTGCTCCTTGCGCACAGCCCCGCGATGATGGCCGCTCATCTCTCCGATATCCGCCGGCAACGGTCAACATTCTTTCGCGACCGCCATGCGATTGCGGGGCTGGTGCGGCGCTGGCGGCTCGATGACTGGTATCCCGAGGTGATCCGGCTTGCCGTTTCCCTGATCCCCGACGCCGGCCGGAGCGGACCGGGAGAGGAATCATTTCATATAAAGCATCATGCAATCCATTCTCTCCGATCACCAGCGCGATATCTATAACGCCGATGGCCTTCTGGCGCCCCTCCCCGTCCTTTCCCCCGATGACGTGGAGAACTATCGCCGGTGGTTCGAGGAGTTCGAACGGTTTGTGGGGGGACGGGTGCGGGGCAATCAGACCAAGCAGCTCCATCTCTACGCGTCGTGGGCATACGATCTGGCGCTTCATCCGAATATCCTCGACGTGGTGGAGGGGATTCTGGGGCCTGATATCCTGGTTCACGATACGGCCTTCTTCTGCAAATATCCGGAGGACACCAGCTTTGTCTCGTGGCATCAGGACGGCTACTACATGAAGCTGAGCGGAGAGCGGTTTACCACGGCATGGATTGCGCTTACCGACAGCACGCCGGAGAACGGCTGCATGCGGGTGATCACCGGATCGCACGGGAGCGTCCTGCCGCATATCGAGCGCCCGGCCGCCAACAACATGCTCGGCAGCGGAATGACGCTGGCCGCGGAGATCGATGAATCGCGGATGCGCGATGTGATGCTGCGGGCGGGGGAGATGTCGCTCCATCATGTCAATCTTGTTCACTCTTCAGGGGAGAACCGGGCGCGGGAGAAGCGGGTGGGGTTTGCCATCCGGTATATCGCCGCGGAGATCAGCCAGGAGCTGCCGCATCATCCGGTGGTGGTGGCGCGCGGCGTGGATAAGCACCGGCATTTCGAGCATCTGCCGGAACGTCCCGCATGGCCGATGGCGGAGATGATCGAGCGGCAGCGCGAGGGGCATGCGGAGTATCTCCGCGCCCGCGGGTTCCAGTCCCCAGTTATATCGTAGGGGGACATTTCAAACGTCCCCGGAATCCGGCGAAAAAAAACATGGCACTGATATATATCAACAGGATGCAGATCGAACGGACGGGGGCGGAAGCCGCCGACGTGGCGCGTATCGGCGCGCACAGGGAGTGGCTGACGTTCGAGGAGCTGATGATCGATTGCCTTCGCGAGCTTGGGCATGGGCTTGTGCTTCAGACCTATCATCCCGATATCCCCGAGGATCGGGAGGGGGCGGAGTTCGCCATTTACGCGCATGTGACGCGGCGCGATCTGGAGGGGGATCTCTTCTACAAACAGATGCACCTGCGCGAGCTTTTCACGATCGACCGGCTGGGATGGGGCGCCGATCATTCCGCGTCGCAACGGATGCCCGATCTTGGTTCGGTCGATCCCGAAGCTGCGCGGGAGTTTGCTCTCCGGCTGCGCGAATCGTTTATCGCCACCGGGCATTCGAAACATCCGCAGCCGCCGGTGATGGCCGGAACGCGATATCCGGCGGATTATATCTTCGTCCCGATTCAGCGCCCCAACGATTATGTCAGCGTGCACCACTCGCCGATCAGCGTGCCCGATTTTATCAGGATGATATCGGCGTGGGGAAATTCAGCCGGAAGGAATATCGTGTTCAAGCTGCATCCCGATAATCGGTTCGATCCCGAAGTGATTGCCGTTGCCCGGGAATGCGCGGCGGAATATGAGCATGTTTATCTGATGGATGGAAACGTTCACGATCTGGTGGCCAATGCAATCGGAATTTTCACGATTAATTCCGGCGTCGGCTTCGAGAGCCTTATTCATGGTCGCCCGGTGGCGACGTTCGGTAATTGCGATTATCGATGGGCCACATGTAACGCGACTCGTGAAACGATCGACCCGGCCCTGGGATATCTCCTCAATTTCTCCGATGCCGATCGGGATCACCAGTGGAGATTTGTCTATCACTACTGGCATCATCACGGCTACAGCATTGCTCCGGAATATCTTTCTGATTCGCGCGGGCGGCTGTTGAAATATCTTGAGGAGACAATAAACGCGCTGCACGGACATGCGGTATCGTGATAGTCTGTTGAAGGACGTCATCCGCTGCGTTGGCCTTCACCGTCGCTCACTGGTAGTGACCCATTTTGGTTACGGACCATTTGATAACCCCGTGTTGTCATTCTGAGCAACGCGAAGAATCTCGAACATACGGATCCGCGAGATCCTTCCGCTTCGCGTCAGGATGACAAACAGAATCTTTTATGACAAAATGAGCCACCGCTCGCTCACTGCGGCGTCAGAAAGGACGCCGCATTCGCTCAGGCTCGTCTGTCTTGCGGCTGATCGTGATAACAGTGTTTCCGTGGGCAAATTCATGATCGATAAATACGGTTTTTTCAGGGAGCACGATCGGGTCGATTATCTCTGGAGCGAGACATCTCCCGAGTTGGGATATCTCTACGAGGTTTTTCAGCATCTTTTCCGATATCCGATTGCGCGGAATTACCGGTACTATATCAGAAATCGCGAGCCGATACCAGAAGTTGGGGAGGATGTGATCGTGATCCAGATTGGCAACGAGGATCATGCGCTTCCGTCGTTCGCCAACGATGTCTTTATGGTGTTTACCCCCTATCCACCGGCCGGTCTGCTGCCGCCCAATGTGCGAAGCATACCGCTGGGATATAACGACGATGTGGGAATTCCCCCCTGGATACCGTTTGATCGGCGGGAGAACGATCTTTTTTTCAGCGGCCAGTTATCGGAGTCGCGACACGAGTTTGCCGTCGCGGTGGAGCGGGCGCTGCAAATGCCGGAAATGGCCGGCCGGAAATGCGCGGTCAATTTTACGCGGAAATTCCGGACGGGAATTGATCCTTCCGAATACGCATCGCTGTTGATGAATTCAAAAATTGCGCTGGCTCCGCCGGGGACATTTTCTCCGGTGACGTTCAGGTTTTTCGAGGCATCGCGATTCGGGAATGTGATCATCTCCCCGCCGCTTCCCGATACGTGGTATTACCGGGAATCCCCGGCCATCCGGCTCGATGACTGGGATCATCTTCCCGGTCTGCTTGCCGCGCTGACGCGGGATCAGGACCATCTGCGCGAGCTTCATCATCAGACGGTTCGTTACTACACGGACTGCTGCGCGGAGCCGGCCGTTGCCCGTTACATGGCGGATGCCATCGCGGAAATGGCGTTGTTTCTCCGCCATTGAGGGCGATCGGGATTTACCGTTCGCGAACATCTTTTTCGATGACCACACTATCCAGTCATATCGATGCCGGTCGCCGCGCCGTGAGCGATGAGATCCCGCCGGGCCCGCTCCTCCGTTCCCCTGAGGGGTTGAAGGGGCCGGGATTGAAGGAGGAGATGGTGATCGGCCTGGAGGGGGCGCGCGTTCTCCACGCCAACTACGATCTGCTCCGGCACGATTTTCCTCAGCTCGGCACCGGACGGATGATCGCTCGTTTTCCGGAACTGGCCCGGCTGAACGGGGAGGAATTGCGCCTTGCCATTGAAAGGAATATCGATTCCTGGATCATCAGAAACTGCGCCTATATCTCCGAACAGCAGGCCGCGCAGACGGAGGTAAACACGCCGATTTCCTGTTCATCGCGGCGGGTGCGCGCCTACCGACCGCTGAAATACGGTCGTGCCCTGGTCCTCTCGCTCGCAAATAATCGGGCCGGGGATTCCAGCCCGGTTATCATTGAACGTGAGAACGAGGATGGTCTGATCGATGTAAAAGGGACCGGTTGCGCGCCGGGGATAAAGCCCGCCGCCGGTGCCCACCGCGACGGGCTGCTGAAGCTGAGCGACGCGCTGATCGAGCTGCTCAACCAGCGATTGATCCAGCGGATTTTCCGGCACAGCGGATCGGAGTTCCAGACCATACCGATCTACGCAATTCTCGACCCCGGCTTTTGCATTACCGATGAGAACAACGCCGCCGCCATTCTCGTCCGCCGCGCGCACCGTCGCCAGGCCGGTTCCGGCGGGCTTTCGAAATATGGGTCGGTTGAGCAGATCATTCAGTTGGAGATTGAGCTGCTGCTGCGTCGGTATGGCATTTCCTCATGCAACCCCATCACGCGGGTGAAAATGTGGAAGGATGCTGATGGGCTGAAGATCGAATATGGGCGGACGCCGATCACATTCCTTACGGCCGATCAGCTTGGAACGCTGGAACGGGTCGGCTTTTATAAGGGGGGAATCGCTCTGTTCGATGGCGTCAATGTGCAGCATACGCGGGAGGTGGCGTTGCATCCAAGCAGGGCGCACATTGTGGATTTCGGGACGTACCGGGTGTTCGAGCGTTTCGATAATCCGGTGCTGAGCCTTGTGTGGGATCGCCTCCTTCGATGGGGAGGGACCATCCGTCCGGGGACGCCACGCTGGCCCGATCCCGATCCGGCAATTCGAATATCGTATGAGGTGTGGGGGGCGCCGGGGGGCGTGCGTGGATATCCCGCGCATTCAAGCCACGGCAGGCTGGATGTGCTCTGCAACGGCCTTGCCGAGGATTATCGTCTGGGGAGGCTGGAGGCGAGTGATGTGATGGGGGGTATCGATGATTTTCTGGATGAATCCACCGCGCACTGGCGGAATGATCCGTAATGCGATCATCAGCGACTGAAAAATGCCGATAAAAGAAACTCCATGAGAGAGCATGGAGTTTCTTAGAATTGTTTGCCATCCATATGTCTGGCTTTGGCAATTATTAGTACCCGTTGGGTGGGTTTTCCGGTGTATCCTCGGCTCCTGGTGCATTTTCGGCCCCGTCCTCGGCTCCCGGCGGGTTTTCCGATACCTCCTCGGCGCCGTCTTCTGCTCCCGGCGCATTTTCCGATACATTCTCGGCGCCGTCCTCGGCTCCCGGTGCATTTTCGCTCATCGGTGGATTTTCCGGCATCTCTTCGGCTCCCGGCGTTGCCTCGGCATTTGGAGCATATTCGCTCTCTGCATCATCGTTCATAGGTATGAATGGATTGGAGGTTGTAGAAAATACCTGTTGCTGGTGAATAAAAGCTTGTTCGATATGGCTTCGGAAAAGCAGCGGTTGATATCAGACTGTTGAACAGTCTGGGCATTCGAAGTAATTGAACAAGCTGATATGTCAACCGCTTGCTTCATTACCGGCAACAAGCGTGAAAATGTCCGGTGAATATAACGATAATCGCAATCATTCCGGCGATGTCGATTTGAATATTCCGGCATTATTGGATGATAATAAAAAATAATAGCGGGTCGTTTTGTGCGATGACTTGCCGTGTATGGGTAAAATGCTTTTGTGAATAATGCTGTCGTGCGTTCCCATATTTTATGGGCTGGCCGCGCTGTCTGAAAATATCAGCAATCCCGCCGATCATATCCGGCGGGGAACGCGCCGGCATTTTTCATCCGACGTTTCGATTGCCCGCGGATTTCTCATAATTTCCTGATCCGGTCGGCAACGATCGCACGATTATCCCCCCGATGCCCGGCATTGCCATGGTTCGCGGATGTGGAATCGAGCGCCGGCACGTCATCATAATCACGAAGTGGAATTGCCTGATGATCCTGAATATTCCGATTCTCCTGGGGAGCAGCCGCAACGGGCGGAAGAGCCTCCATGTGGCTCATTATCTCCTGGAGAAACTTCAGCTGCGCGCGGTGGTGGAAACGCGACTCCTTGATCTGGCCGAGTACGATTTCCCGATTATGGAGGAGCGCTACGTCGATATGAGCCCGCCGCCTGATGGGCTGCGCGAATTTGCCCATACAATTGCCGCGGCCGATGGATTGCTGATCGTTGCGCCGGAGTACAAGAACGGCTATCCCGGCGTCCTCAAAAATGCGCTGGATTATCTGGCGCCGAATATCTTCAACCGGAAGCCCGTGGCTATCTGCACGGT
>JBDSJW010000351.1:0-6404 GCA_039917235.1 Kapaibacterium sp. (SeqCode)
GGCGGGTTTGAAACCCGCCCTTACCGATCTCTCACTCGGTTCCGTCTGATGTTCCCGCGAAGATCGCCGCCATTTTCCCCATGCACTGCTCCATCCCCATGCGTGCCATCTCCATCATCTGCCCCTCCGTCCAGCCGTATTCCGTCACGGTCATCTCCGTTCTGTTATCGTCGATCGGGGTTATCGTCACGGTCTGATGCTGGTTCTGGGGGAAATCCGCCGGCATGCCAAGCGTCACCGGGTCGATTGCGTTGCCATCGGCATCGGCCAGGTTATGGATGAAATCGATCCGCTTCATCGGCTCGATCTTCGTGTACCGCCAGGTGCTGTACATATCCCCGAACCGCGGCGCGTTCATGCAGAGGAGGGATGTTTCCCCCTCGCGAAAATCGATGCGGGCAAGCGGGCAGGTAAAGATGTCCGGCCCCCACCACTGCCTGACGTAGTCGGCATCGGACCAGGCGTTCCATAGCTCGCTGGCCGGCGCGTCGAATACGCGGGTGATGACAAGATCGTGTTTCTCTGATATCGTGGTCATTGATCGTTCCTTGTGTCAGGATGATTAAATATACTCGGCATGGGTTAGCGCTCCACGGCTATCCCTCCACGCTTTCGCCGGCCGGGATCGAGGCAAGGGCATCTTCCAGCGCGTCGTAGCCGGCGGCCACTCCGCTCTCCATCGGCGATCTGAGGACCGCGTCGCGGGTTTCCGGTGAATCGTAGCGGACGGTCTGCGTGAGCGTGGTTCGTTCTCCCAGATCGGTCAGGGCCATCGTTCCCACCGCTTCGCCGGGATACCACGCCTGATCGAACACCTCCGTGCAGACGATCCGTTCCGGCCGGACGATCTCGCGATAGACGCCGCGCATCCCCATCGAGGCGCCATCCGGGCCGTTCCAGAGATAGCGGTAGGCGCCCCCCACCTTCAGATCGATCTCGCAGACATCCAGCGTCCAGCCGTTGTGTACGCCAAGCCATCGCTTAAGGAGGCTGGGGGTGGTGATTGCCTTGAATACCAGCGCGCGCGGCGCATCGAAGGTGCGCGTCATCATAATCTTGCGGTCACCGGATGCGGTGATTTTCAGTGTGTTGTTCCTCATGGCTGCTCCGTTGTTTTTTTCCTGCGTCCGGTTTTCTTCGTGGGGGCTTTCATCTCCTCCAGCAGGGAATCGAGGAGTTGGAAGTTCTTCTCCCACAGGTTGCGGTAGTTCTCCAGCCATCCGTTGGCCTCGGCAAGCGCCCTCGCCTCGATCCGGCACGGGCGGCGTTGCGCGTCGCGACCGCGCGAAATAAGCCCCGCCCGCTCCAGCACCTTGAGATGCTTGGAGATGGCCGGCTGGCTTATCGCGAACGGCTCGGCCAGCTCCATCACCGATGCATCACCGGTGGCGAGACGGGCCAGGATGGCGCGCCGCGTGGGATCGGCAAGCGCCGCGAATGTTGCGTCAAGATGTTCAGATGAGATCATTGTATAACCGATAGGTTGTATAACTGATTGGCAATATATACCGCCGCGTGTAAAGTTCCAAACGCTTCGTGAATGCTTTTTGTTTGGGATGGTTTGAAACCATCCCCGACAGGAAGAGAAGAAGTATCGTGATATTCGATGATCGTGATATCACGATACAGAACGAGCGCGGCCGATCATCTCGATCAACCGCGCTCGCGTTTATCAACAATGGATGTGCAGGTTATGCCGTCACGCTCGTCTCGGAAAAGCAGGCGCGGAGGCCGATCATCAGCTCATCGATATGTTCCCGCTCGTAGATCATCGGCGGCAGAAGGCGGACCACGTTATCGTTGGTGGAGTTGACGATGATATGGCGCGCCAGCATCGCATCGACGAACGGCCCGGATGGGACTGCCAGCTCGATGCCGAAGATCGCGCCGGTGCCGCGGATCTCGCGGATCAGCTCGGGGAACTCGGTGGCAAGGGCGTTCAGTTCGGCCAGGAGAACCTCGCCGGTTGTGCGCGCATGCCGCATCACTCCGCCCGCCAGCTCATCCAGCACGGCGCTGCCGGCCGCGCAGGCAACGGCATTGCCGCCGAACGTTGTTCCATGCTGTCCGCTTCCCCAGACGGTGGCAAGGCTTTCGGTTGCGAGGATCGCGCCAAGCGGAAGCCCGCCGCCGATCCCCTTTGCAACGGTGACGATATCGGGGCGGACGCCGAAGCGTTCGAACGAGAGGAAATCGCCGGTCCGTCCGCCGCCCGCCTGAATCTCATCGCCCACGATCAGGAGGCCGAACTTCTCGCGCAGCTCGAACATCGCCGCCACGAACTCCTCGCTCGTCCAGTAGATTCCCCCTTCTCCCTGAAGAAACTCCACCACCAGCGCGGCGGTGGTTTCGTTCACGGCATCGCGGAGCGCAGCCACATCATTGAACGGGAGGACGGCAGTATCCGGAAGGAACGGCCCCATGCCATCCTTGTAGCGGGGCTTGTCCATGATGGAGAGCGCGCCGTAACTGCGACCATGAAACCCGCCCGAGAAGCCGATGATCCCGCTCTTTCCGGCGGTGTGGCCGTGCGCCCGCGCCAGCTTGATTGCCCCTTCGGTCGCCTCGGTGCCGCTGTTGGTAAGGAACGCCCGCTCATAGCCGCTGGCAGCGCAGAGCCGTTCCACGAACTCTATCTGCGCGTCCTGGTAGAAATAGTTGGAGAGATGCATATACCGGCGCATCTGCCGGTCGATCGCCTCGATGATCTTCGGATGGGAGTGGCCGAGCGCATTGACGGCGATTCCCCCAAGGAAGTCGAGGTAGCGCGTGCCGTCGGCGGCAAAAACGTACATCCCCTCCGCGTGGTCCACCGCGACCGGGAGGCGCTTGTAGGTCTGAAGAAAATGTTCGTGCTCGCGATCGATGAGAGACATCGGAGAAGTGTGCGTTATGTGAATGGGATGTGCCGCCGGAGAGACTCCGGGATACCGCGCATGCGGCCGGCGGGCCGAAATATAACCTTCCGGCGCGGTCGTTGAAACGGCCGCTGAAGCGGGAGGTGTTCCGCCAAACGAGAAGGGGAGCCATAGCGGGCTCCCCTTCCATCGATGCTCCTGAAGAGCCGACTAGCGGTTCTTCTTCTTATGACGATTCTTACGGAGTCTCTTCTTCCGCTTGTGCGTGGCCATCTTATGGCGCTTCCGCTTTTTGCCACAGGGCATTGTCGGCTCCTTGCTAGATGAGTATTAAACGAAGAATTGAATTTTCTTGGACTGCGAATATACAAAAACGGGAGGAGTCAACCAGCGTTTCTTGCTGAACACCCCATCGAACGTCACGGATGACCTCCTTCAACAGTCTGCTACATTCCGGGGGCGCCGTGCGGGGAAGCGGCCGCCGAATCGTTCAATCCCTTCAGCACGCCGGCGGCAAACTTTCCCTGCCGGGTGGTGGAATCGATCTGAAGCACCCGGTCCAGCCAGTAGATGGTGCTGTCGCGGTTCTTTCTCGAATAGTAGATCATCGAGAGATAGTATGCCGCGTTCTGATGCTTCGGGTCGTGCCGGGCAACGCGGTTCAACTCGGCGGCGGCGGTATCCACGCTCCCATTGCTTGCCACGATGGAGAATGCCATGTCGGTCCTGACGTTGTCGCTGTCGGGATGGAGCGTCAGATATTCCCGGTAGAGGGGGATCGCCATGGGATACTGCTCGCCGTCGTAATAGCGATTTGCCAGGTTCAGCTTCAGCTCCGGATCCTTCGGGTTGGCGGCGAGCGCCTTCTCGGCATCGGTTATCAGTTGCTGCTGCTCCGGCGTCGGCCCCTTTGGGGCATCATCGGTGGGGGGATGTCCCTGCGGCATCCCGTTCGCCTGCTGCTGCCCCGTCGGGTTGGCGCCGGGCTGCGGGGCGGGATAATATTTCGGCGCGACGATAAACGCCCCTCCGGCGATCAACATCACTCCCAGAAGGCTGATCATATAGGCGCCGGATCTGGATCGTTCAACCGTCACCGGTGCGGTGGTCGCCTTCTTCCGGGGGGGAGCTTCCGTCAGAGGCGTTCCGCAGTTTGAGCAGAACTTCGCGTCGGGGAGGTTCTCCCGCGAGCATCTCGGGCAGAGCTTCGCGGTTTTTTTCGTCTTCGCGGCTTCGGGGAGCGTTGCGGCAGGCACGGCCACGGCCGCTTCCGGTTCGGTCACGGCGGGGAGGCCATATCCCTCGGCCAGCAGCGGATTTTCCGCAAGCGGCTCGCCGCAGACCGGACAGACCACCGTTCCAGGCCCAACGGAGCTTCCGCAGCTCGGGCAGGAGCTACTCATACTTCATCATCCTTCTTCTGAATCGTTGAGGCCTTGACCGCACGGTTGACGAGATCGCGCAGCTCGCGCGAGACCTTGAAATGGGGGACGAACTGTCCGTCAAGATCCACAACCTCGCCGGTCCGCGGGTTGCGGCCGATGCGCGGCGCGCGCTCCTTTACGCGGAAGGTGCCGAAGCCCCTGATCTCCACATGTTCGTCGTGGCAGAGCGCCTCGGCAACCGTCTTCAGGAACCCGTCGATCACCGCTTCGGTCTCCAGTTTGGTCAGCCCGGTTCCGTCGGCGACCCTATCGATAATGTCCGATTTTGTCATAGCGAACCAAGATGCAAAACAAGGCGTGCATACGCAATCGTTCGCCGGTCATGGCCGCGGCCGGTTGGCTCCCTATCGCCATGAATCGCCTGTTTGAAGCGGAAAACTTGGATGAGTGATACAATTAGGTAGTATTTTTGCGCCCGATCCGAATCTTCACGATTCTCAATTATTCATTCAGGGGAGAACCATGCGTTTACGTCATTTCGTCCTGCCGCTCGTGGCGGTCGCGCTGGTGGCCGCTACTGGCTGCAACAACAAGACCGAGGAAAAGCCGGGGACCGATTCGACGGCGGCTCCGAAAGCGGTCGGCATCATCAAGGGCGTCCCCGGACGCGATGACTTCCCGAACGCGTCGCTGGCCGTCCTTGCGCCAACACCCGGCGAGGTCGTCAATGCCGACAGCGTGATGATCAAGGTGGATCTGAAGGGGGTGGATCTGGGTTCCCCCACCGCCGGAGAGATGGACAAGGGGATTGCCTACTCGAAGCAGGGGCAGCATATCCATGTGATCGTGGATGACAAGCCGTACATGGCGATGTACAAGACCGACAGTTTCTTCGTGACCAAGCTGGCTCCCGGCATCCATACGCTGCGCGCCTTCCCGAGCCGTTCGTGGCACGAGAGCGTCAAGAAGCCGGGGCTCTTCGTCAACCAGACCTTCTACATCATGAAGAAGGAGGGGGATGCCCCGATGGATATGAACGGCCCGCTCCTCACCTACAGCCGTCCGAAAGGGGACTACTCGGGGGATGATGCCAAGCGCGTGCTGCTCGATTTCTATATCGCCAACCTGGAGCTTGGCAAGGACAAGTTCAAGGTCGTGGCCTCGGTTGACGGCACGGTGATCGACACGCTCACCGAGTGGATTCCCTACTTTATCGAGGGGCTGACCGATGGCGCCCACAAGGTGAAGCTGGAGCTGGTCGGCCCGGATGGCAAGGTCGTTCCCGGCGTCTATAACTCCGTGGAGCGGACCATCAACATCAACCCGCCGGCCGCCGCCGCCGCGGCTCCATCGCCGATGGATACGATGGCGGGGATGAAGCACGATTCCGGCATGAAGACCACGACCGGATCGACCGCCGACCATATGAAGAAGACCCCCGGCACTTCCGACACGGATGCCATGAAGAAGACCCCGGGGAAGACCCCCGCCGGGAAATGATCTTCCGATAACGGGTTCCGATTTCAACGAGCGCGGTGGCCTGAACAGTGGCCTCCGCGCTCGCGGTTTCAACGATACTTCAAGGACGCTACGGATGCACGATCTTATACTGAAGGCAACCCATACCACGCTGGCGGTCGGCAAGATGCTCTGCCTGGGAAAGAACTACGAGAAGCACGCAAAGGAGATGGGGGGCGATGTCCCGGCCGATCCGGTGATCTTTATGAAGCCGGCCACGGCGCTGCTGCGGGGCGGAGGCATGGTGATGATCCCGACCGTTTCCCACGAGCTTCATCACGAGGTGGAGCTGGTGGTGGTGATCGACCGCGCCGGGAAGGATATCCCGGAGGATGATGCGATGAGCTATGTCCTCGGCTATGCCGTCGGCCTGGATATGACGCTGCGCGATCTCCAGTCGGTCGCGAAGAAGCGGGGAGAGCCGTGGGCGGTGGCGAAGGGCTTCGATACGTCCGCGCCGATCAGCGAGGTGTTCCCGCGCGATCAGGTTGCCGATCCCCACGCGCTGATCCTGAGCCTGAAGGTGAACGGCGAGACACGCCAGCACGGATCAACCGGCGACATGATCCTGAAGATCCCCGCGATCATCAGCTATCTCTCCCGCATCTTCACGCTGGAGCGCGGCGATTGCATCTTCACCGGC
>JBDSJW010000352.1:0-8452 GCA_039917235.1 Kapaibacterium sp. (SeqCode)
ATCGTCATGGCACCGATGCGTTTTTTGGCGCGCTTCTCCGGCGGAAGTAACCGGAATGCCGGCGATGTGATCCCCCGGCATTCCGGTTACGATGCCCGCAACGGCGTGTCATCGATCTGTTCCGGCGGATATCATCCCAATTATCGAGGAGATTGTATCATGAACATGTTGCGGGCCTTATTTATCCTTCCGGCGCTCCTTGTGGGCGCGCTTGCCGGCGGTTGCACCACCAATCCGGACGCGCTCAAGCTCGGGCTTCAATATCAGCAGCCGGCCAGCGGCTGCGGCGATATCTACCTGACCATCAGCAATGCCGCGCATACGGAATATCTGATCGTCAGCGTCGATCGCCAGGCGGTGGTGCTTGATACCACCACGCGCACGTTCGATCTGGCAACATCCCCCAACGGAATTTCCGTGACGATCGATCGCTACGCCTACGCCCCATCGCTCCCGAAATACTGCAACGATGTCATCTCCGCCAGCGATCCTAAACCGGCGACATGGAGGGCGATCTCCGGCTCCGTCACCATCACACTTTCCACCAACAGCGTCCCTTTCGGCACCCCCTACACCGCCACCGCGACGCTGAAGAACCTGGTCTTCCAGAGCCCCTCCGGCGATGAGAAGGCCACGTTGACGGAGCAGACATTGAAGGATGTTGTCGTGGGATGGTACGCGGGATAATCGATATTCCATAATGATGCTGATGCGTTCAGCCTCACGCCTAGTCTCGGAATTCCCAGCCGGCGATACCGCAATATTATTATCGCGATACCGCCGGTCGAAAATCGCCGTCACTGGGGGAATCTCCGTTCATGCCATCGAACCACCATCACCTGAATTCTTCCCATCGATGGGATCGATCTCCGTTACCGCGCCGGCAAATGCCGGTGGCCGGGGTTTCCGATTGCGGTAATAGAGGTAGATCGGAATGCCGAGCAGTACCAGGAAAATTCCGAACGCGGAGTTGATGATCGCCGGCTGTCCGGCCGCCACCGCGGTATTGTATCCGTCGATATCGTTATAGACCGTCAGCCCCAGATAGATAATCGCGAAGATGACGAAGATCGCCGGGACCAGCGGATAGCCGGGGACTTTATAGGGGCGCGCCGTGCCGGGTTCCTTCCGTCGCAGGACGAACAGACCATACGCCCCGGCCGCGTAAAAGAGCCAGCTCACGAAAATCAGCGTATCGGTAAGGGTGTCGAACGTGCCGCTGAACAGGAGCATCACGCTCCATGCGCACTGCACGAAGAGGGAGGCGGCCGGCGTATGATAGCGCGGATGAGCATTCCCCAGAAACTTCGGAAAAACATTATGCCGCGCCATCGAGAAATAGACGCGGGCGCTGGCGAGGATGGTTCCGTTGGTTGTTCCGAACGTGGAGACCAGCACCGCTGCCGCAATCCACTTGCCGCCGCCGCTGAAGAATTTCTCAGCGGTATCGGCCGCCACCAGCTTTGATGAGGCCATCGCGTCGATCGGCAGAACCCAGCAGTAGGCAAGGTTGATCAGGAGGTAGACAACGATGATGATCGCCATTCCCATGATCAGCGCGCGGGGAATATTCCGCTGCGGCGATTTCACCTCCCCGGCGATATACGTCACATTATTCCAGCCGTCGTATGCCCAGAACGCGCCGCCGAGCGCCGCCGCGATTGCAAGCGCCTTTACCAGCATCCCGCCGTCGCTGCTTGGGGGATGAATCAGGCTGCCGGCGGTTGCGTTGGCGGCCGAGCCGACGTCCGGAAGGAGAAATGCCATCCCCACAAGCGTCAGCATCGCGGCGATTTTCGATACGGTGAAAATGTTCTGAATAATGCCGCCGAACTTCACGCCGAGATAATTAACGAACGTCAGCAGAATAATCAGCGCCGCCGCGATTCCCTTTACGCCGATATCGGCAAGCGGATGAATATCCCCGATAAAGGGGAGATGAATCGTCATCGCCTCGCTCGCCGCCCCCAGATGAAACGGGTTAAAGAATTTGCTGCAATACTCGGCAAAAACGTAGGCGATGCTGGCGATCGAGCCGGTCTGAATCACCGCGAATACCGCCCAGCCGTAGAGATACGCGCTGAACGATCCGTACATCCTGCCGAAATAGACATACTGCCCGCCGGTCTCGGGGATCATCCCCGCAACCTCCGCGTTGGTAAGCGCGCCAAAGAGGGTGATAATGCCGGCAAGCGCCCAGACGCCGAGAAGAATCATCGGCGAGCCAAGCCCCGCGCCGACCAGATCTCCCGCCATTCCTCCCGGTTTTCGGAAGATGCCGGAGCCGATCACCGCCCCCACCACGATCATGGTTGTCGTAAAAAGCCCGAGCGCCGGTCGCAGTCCTATGTTCGACTGCCGGGCTTCCGCGTTGTGGTCAGCCTGTTGTTGTGCCACGGTGGGTCCGTTTGGTATCAGTTATCGGTTGGTTGGCGGACGGGCTATCGATCCCGCCCGCGCCGTTTGTGGTCCGGTGGTTATCTCTCCAATCCCGCTACTGCGATATCCCTTCCAGAATTCCCGGCGGCAGCATCCAGAGAAGCGATCCCGCAACCGACGGGGAGAACCGGTAGAGTTCAATCGCCGTCACCGATGCCTTCTTCACGTTGAGCGAGAGTTGTCCGTCCGCGCAGATGCCGCTGATAAATCCCCCCATGCTCGGCTCGTGCCCCGCCAGCAGCAGCGAGGCGACATCGTTGTTCTCTTTTATCAGATCGCTCACGTCCGCGTACCCCCCCTGCGGGAGCAGCCGCTGGTCGAACATGATCTCATGATCGTGTCCGGTGATTCTTGCAACGATTTCCGCCGTCTGCTTTGCGCGGATATATGGGCTGGAGATGATCCGGTCGAACGTAAGCCCCGCCTTGTGAAGCCCCTTTGCCACCATCGCGGTGCGGAGCGTTCCCTGCTGCGTCAATTCGCGACCCGCATCTCCCCGCGGAGAAATCTCCTCCGCGATTCCGTGGCGCATCAGATAGATAAGCATCGGTTAGTCCTGCAAATGAAACGGCCGCCCGCGTGTGGGATGCCGTAAGGAGTTCGGCGGGCTGATCGCTCGGCGCAAGCTACGGCGGCAGGCCGATAGCACAAGCGGTTTTTTGGTTCGATTCGCCGATATCTTACATTGGCCGGATTGGCAAAGCAATCATTTCAAATCCGGGAAGAGAATGAGCAAAATGCCCAAACCTCCGAAGACCTATCTGAAGTTCGTGGCGCGTTATCCCGAGCTTGAAAAGGCATGGCGGTCGATCAATGATGCCGGCGATGAAGGGCCGCTCGATGAACGCATCCGCCGCCTGATAAAGCTGGCGGTCGCCATCGGCGCGATGCGGGAGGGGGCGGTTCACTCGTCGGCGCGGAAGGGGCTGGCGATGGGAATTACCGTGGAGGAGATGGAGCAGGTGGTGGCGCTGGCCGCCGGAACGCTCGGCATGCCCTCAACCGTCGCGGTGTATTCATGGATTCATGATATGATCGACAGGCAGGATGAGTGATATCACGACGCGACTCCCCGCAATTGTGATCATGGCCGGCGGCAGCGGACGGCGGATGGGGCGCGATAAAACCGCGATCGTTATTGACGGCGCCACAATGCTGGAGCGCGTTGCCCGCGCCGCTCTTGCCACGGGCCGCCGCGTCATTGTCTCCGGCCGCCCGCGTCCCGATTTATGGCCGCTGGATAATGTGGAGTTTATCCCCGACGCCGTTTCCGATCGCGGGCCGCTCGCCGGCATCGTCGCCGCTCTGAACTACACGTCATCTCCGATCATCGCCATTGCCGCCGATATGCCACTGTTGACCACCGAGGCGATTGCATGGCTGACAAATATTTCGGCGGAATTGGAAGGGAAGGATGGACTGGTGGTGATCAACAACGGAAGAATGGAGCCGCTCTTTTCCCTCTATCACCCACGCGTGCTGCCGCTGGCGGAGAAATTGCTGGCCGATAACCGGCTGGCGTTGCGGGAATTGATAGAGTCGGGAGATTTTATGCGGATTGATGCGCCATATTCCGTTGTGGGATTATTGCGGAATATCAACACGCCGTGGGAGCTTGATGATATCACCGGGACGGGGAATGCCCGGGAGATAAAAACGCCGGAATGCCCATGAACAACGGCACTACGGAGTTTGCTCCCAATCCGGAATGTCTTGAGGAGATGCTCAACCGGAAAATACTGCCGCCGTTTATGATTTTTTTTATCGGCGTCTGGTTTATCCTGCTGATGCTGGCAATTCCCTATATCATCGTCTCCATTCCACTCTGGCTCTATGCTGTCAGGGCACTCTACAATTTCAATATCAGAAACACAGTTATCGCCATTATGTTTGATGACGATAATGGGGAAATCGCGTTCAGGTATCTCCATTGCTGGTTCCGGCGTCCCGATCGGCATATTCCGTATGCGGAATTCGCATATCATCGCAGCGTCTCCAGATATTGGCGCGGACAATATCTGACGCTGCAATTTTTCGATGGGGAGAAAACGCTGTTTGATTTTCCTCCGGCCTGCTGGCATCAGGATGATGTGAAACTGCTGAGTGATATGATTGAGGAACGCGGGATAACGCATCGCGGAACGGCGAAATTCCGGTGGTGGAACTATCAGCTATACAATTCGTAGCTGGCTGCCAGCATGATTGCGGAAAAACAGGACAACAGCGTGCGCGCGACAATTATCATGACTCCTAAAATCGATTCTCCCCTCGTAACGGAATTTTATCCTCATCTGGAGAGCCTGAATCGGAATCTTGAGAAACAGCGTTCTCCATCGCTGGCGCTCTTTCTGATTCTGGCGGTAATGTTCGTAATATTTTTCTGGGAGATAAAGCTTCTCGTCGTTCTCGGAATCATCATCGCCTATATCGCTTCGCTTGTATTCTACAATTATTTTCTGCGGAATATTCTGGTGGGGATCATCTTCAATGATGATGGGAGGGAGATGATCTTCAGATATGTATCGGGGGTTTTTCAGCGACCAAATCTCCATGTGCCATATTCCGATCTGGCGTATGCCTGCCGGCGGGATGAGGAATCGCGCGGAAAACCGATTCGAGCGCTCCGTTTTTACGCGAGGGAAAAGCACATCTGGGATTTCTCATTTATATACTGGGAGCAGGCCGATGCCGATGAAATCTGTGAGATGATGAACTCCCGCGGAATATCCCGCCGTGAATCGCTGAAGGTTCCGTGGTTGATGTTTCAGGCGTATAAACCGTAATGGATGCTCTTCAGTTCCTGAAAACGATTCTGCCCTCGTAGCTCCTCCCATTTCCGCGCATCCGAAATCTATCTCACCCCAAGCTCCGCAAGTTTTTCAATGGCACCTGCCAGCCCCTGAACCTGATACGCGGGAATCCCAACCGCGCGTGCCCCTTCCACATTCAACAGATTATCATCGAGAAAAAGAATGCGCTCCGGCGGGCATCCAAGCTGCTCCACCATATGTTTGAATATCTCGCGATCCGGCTTCAGCATTCCCACAAGATGCGATGCAAAATGATGCGTGAAATGGGGGAGCAGCTCCATCTCACGATCGATGCGGGACCAGTGGAGGGCGTTGGTGTTGCTGAGACAGGCAACGGTATGGCTTTTGGCAAGCTGGCGAAGCAGATCCCCCGCGCCATCATACGGCGCTTTGGGCCACGCGGTAAATTCAGTAAGAAATTGCTCGGCGCTTACCGGAATTTCAAATTCCGCCAGAAACGCCTCGGCAAATTCATCGGCGTTCAGGCGACCGCATTCAAATCCCCTGACGCTTTCCGATGCAAGCCATCGCTCCCATAATTGTTCGGCCGATGTGCCATCCTCCAGCCATTCCAGCATCCGCTGAACGCCGGTAAGCTCGATAAGCACGCCCCCCAGATCAAACACGATGATATCGAACTGGCTATCAATTGCTGATGTCACGCTGCTTTTCCTGATTTCTGAGTCATTGCCGAAATGTGTAATGCACCTTGGGACAGTAGCTGAAAAATAGAATTTGCCATCCTGAAGTCTATGACAACGTCGGGGCACCATTGTACGAACTTGCGAGATGCGTTTCGCAGGCCGTTGCCTCTTGGCCTTGCTCAGGGTCACAAAACGAATTTTTTGATAAACCCGTTAACGAAAAGAATAAAAAATGTCATCCTGAATGAAATGAAGGATCTCGCAGATTCGGTTATGTACTTGCCCACGGTATGGCAATACCCGTGTTCACTGGGAGATACATTTCGCGGCCCTTTGGGCCTTCGCCTGAGGGCTCATGATGACAAACCTGGAGTTGAGAGATGTAACACCAGGATGCACATCAAAGATTTATGACGCCATAAATCCCCGATGATTCAATCACCGCAGCATCTCCCTTGCCTTACGGAATATCGCCAGAAACATATCCATTGTCAGGAGTCCGGTAAATGTATTCTGCTGGCTGGGGTGGTAGGTGCAGAGGATAAAGGGGGCGTGTTCAAATGTATATAGCGCGCCGTGAGCAAACTTCAGCCCACGCTTTGTCTCTATCCAGCCCTGCTCCAGATAAAATCGCACGACTGAATCGAACCCGATTTTTCCAAGAGCGATAACCCCCTGAAGGTTTTGCATCAGCGCAAATGTGCGGACGAGATATTCCGAGCAGTTCACGATCTCATCTGGGTTCGGCATGTTGTTCGGCGGGGCGCAGTGGTTTGTTGCCGTAATGCAGAGATCGTGAAGCCGAAGCCCATCGTCGGGCCGATCGCCTTCAGGCTGGTTTGCAAATCCGGTTTCATGCAACGCGCGGAAAAGAAATACCCCGGAGCGATCGCCGGTGAACATCCGGCCGGTTCTGTTGGATCCGTGTGCGCCCGGCGCAAGCCCCACAAGCATCAGTCGACCGTTCGGATCGCCGAAATTTGGCACCGGCTTTCCCCAGTATTCCCAGTCGCGATATGCCGCGCGTTTCACCCGCGCAATCTCCGCGCAGTAGGCGCGCAACCTTGGGCAGCGCTCGCACTCCACAATCTGTTCCTGCAACTGAATCCAGAGAAGGGGATCGGTTGTATTCATTTCTTTGACGCACTGTTAGAGTAAACCGTTTGAAACGTCCCTCGGCAGAGACTGCCACATCAAACCCACTCACGGGGTTCGCGCAGCCATGATGTCAGCAGCTTTTCGGAATCGGTGGTCTCCATCGGCGCGTCGTAATCGAAATTGGCGACAGGGGGGAGGCTCATCAGAATGCTCTCGGTGCGACCCTGGGTTTCCAGCCCGAACGTGGTTCCGCGATCGTACACAAGGTTAAACTCCACATAACGGCCGCGACGTAGAAGCTGAAATTTTTTCTCCCGCTCGCTGAATTCTTCATCCCCATGGCGTTCGGCAATCGGAATATAGGCGGGTATAAATGCGTTCCCCATCGACTGCTGAAATGCAAAATGGCGTTCCATTTCCTCCGGCGTCCCACGCAGATAATCGTAAAACACCCCGCCAACTCCACGCGATTCACCGCGATGCTTTATAAAAAAATATTCGTCGCACCACTTCTTGAATTTCGGATAAAGCTCCGCGCCGAACGGATCGGCCGCATCCTTCAGCGCTTTGTGGAAATGCGTTCCGTCCGCCTCATCAGCGATATACGGCGTAAGATCCGCGCCGCCGCCGAACCAGGCATCGCCATTCGACTGCTCGAAGTAGCGGAAATTTGCGTGAACGGTCGGTACGCGCGGCGATATCGGATGCAGCACCAGCGAAATTCCGGTGGCAAAGAATTCGGCGCGTTCCACTCCCATCCTTTCCGCCAGTTTCGCGGGAAGCTCGCCATGCACTTCCGAGGTATTTACCCCCCCTTTTTCAAACACCGCGCCATCGGTGATCACCCGCGCAAATCCGCCGCCGCCGCCGGGGCGCTCCCATCGGTCCTCGCGAAATCGCGCGGCGCCATCCAGCGTTTCAATCGCCTCGCAAATGCTGTCCTGAAGATCGCGGACATAAGCGGCCATCCGCTCGCGAAGTGGGGAAGAAGTATCCATGATGTCTTTCAGATCGGTAGAATATTCGGTGAGATGCGCGGATGCCGGACCGCGCGGAGATGGATCGGAACTTACGGAGTGCCCGCCCCCGGAGTTGTGACGAATGATGATTATGCCGGACGTTCAATGGAGGTTAATTCGGATGATCATATCGGCTGTTTCATAAATCTCCGTCAACAGATATTTCATGAGCGCAGCTCGATCGTCCCCGATTTTATTCCGAACTGAAATGGATTGAGAAGCGTTGCCGTATCTCTTTCCCAGTGCAGGAATTTATCGACTGACATTGTATCGGGGGGATATTGTAGGGTCTTTCCGTTGCTGAAATCAACGCCGCGAGCAACCACGTAGGCAATGGCAGCGGCAAGAAATCCGAGGAGGAGAGATCGGAACATGAGTTGAAGTTATCCTGTGCGCTGGAATTTCCTGTGTGCGGGGATTAAGAAATCGCCATTCAATATTC
>JBDSJW010000353.1:0-9440 GCA_039917235.1 Kapaibacterium sp. (SeqCode)
TGTTGAATTGCTACAGATGCTCAGACTGTTCAAGGACGATCAGCCGCACGGCGGCCGAGCCGGAGCGAATGCGGCGTCCTTCTGGACACCGCAGTGAGCGAACGGTGAAGGCCAACGCCACGGATGAACTCCTTCAACAGTCTGATAGGACGCTGATTTATCCTGCCAAGCCCATGCCATCGGGCGCCGCCATGGGTCGATTTGACTCGCCGGCCTGTTACATTTACCCCATCGCCGTGTCTGTCCAGTCAATTGTGCATGCTTAGCAAACGCTCGCTTCGTCGCATGGCGTTTCATTCGATTACCAAATTCAGTTCGGGGAAGATTTTGATGAGTCTGTTCAATCGCATCATCGCTGGCCTTACGGTTGCTTCGGCGATTACGCTATCCGCGCTTGTTGGTGGATGCACCGATACGCCGGCCAGCCCCAGCGGCAATTCCACGACAATTACTCCCGCCAAGCAGGGGAGCACCTTTACCTCCTATGAGTATTCCAAGGATTCGCTGGGACAGGTAGAGCAGGGAAGCCAGGACACGGTGGTTTCCACGATCGCGAAAACCGGCCTGACAATCGGCGGCAAGAGCGATGTCAACATGATGATCGGGGTGAAGAAGAGCGGCGAGACGGATACCACCTATTTCCGGTACGAGTCGAATGGCGATCTCTCGCTCTATTTCGACGCATCTGATTCCTCCTCCGATACCCCGCCCATCCAGGCGGCCTGGATAGCCCTTCCGTTCGCCAGCAAAACGCCGATGAATGTTACGCTTGTCGATACGGCTACCTCTGATTCCACTCTGGGCGCCGGTCGCTTTACAGTGACGAGCAGCGCAGTGCAGACCGGAACGGAGAATATCACGGTCGGCTCCGAAACGCTGAGCGCGGAGAAGGTGCAGTGGAAGTTCGACATCAGTTCGAAGTTCGGCCTGTTCGGCCTGGCACAGTCAGTAACCAGCACGATGTGGTTCGCGCCGAAAATCGGTTTTATCGTCAAACAGGAGCAGATTACCAGTGCGGGCATTCCCGGCTTTCTCTCGGTCAGCGGATCATCATACCAGAACCTCGTTTCCTACTCGCTGAAGTAATTCGCGCGGAAATC
Organism: Kapaibacterium sp. (SeqCode); assembly: GCA_039917235.1. Classification (GTDB taxonomy): domain Bacteria; phylum Bacteroidota; class Ignavibacteria; order OLB7; family OLB7; genus JAFDZV01. The sequence continues at coordinate 1,101 of JBDSJW010000353.1, forward strand.
GATCAGCAGAACGGCCGTTACCAAAACCCTCCGCTCATAGCAATATGGCGGAGGGTTTTTGTTATGTTGGGAGTGCTCCGATAAACGGCAGGACTTCCGCCTTGTCGCAGTGGGCGGGAACGGCCCTTGAAACCGCTTGTCAGTTGTTGAAAAAGCAGAATGCTCGATACCCTCCTCGATTGAATCCCCCCCTCAGAGACCAGTAACAATCTGATTTATGCGAAATTTCCGTTTTCTCTTCGCGTTTTTATGCGCCATTATTATCGCCTCCGTTGTTTCAACGGCTGATGCCGCCGTGCGCGTTGATACGTTGCTGACGATGTCCGATGGTGTAAAGATCAACGTGGCATATTTCCGACCGCAATCAGCGTCGCCTTCGTCCGGTTATCCCGCGCTGGTGCTGGTGCATGGCTTTGCCGGATCAAAAAATGATTACGCCTCAACGCTTGCTCCGCTCTATGCGGACAGTGGATATTTTTCGCTTGCGTATACAGTTCGAGGACAGGGGCTGGATAATCCCGCATATGCCTCGGAGGGGGAATTTGAATGGTTTACCGGAAACCGCGAGCTGGCCGATTGCCGCGAAATTATCGAATGGGTGCGGAGCCGCGCCGATGTAAACAGGGAACGAGTGGGAATCGAGGGAGTATCACAGGGGGGGCTGACATCGTGGGGTGCTGCGCTGGCGCACCTGCCGATCCGGTGTGCCGTGCCGATTATCGGTGTCCCATACTACGGCAGCACCCTCTGCCCGAATAAAACGGAAAATTATTTCTTCCTGGGCGCTCTCTATGTGGCAAAACTCACCGGAAAAGTTCGCATGGCCCCTCCGCTTGGCGATACGCTCTATAATTTTCTGGCGGCGGATCAGTACGAATCAGCGCTGAATCACGTCAGGCGCTACGATCCCGTATCCCTTTCCTCGGTTCAGGTCCCGGTGTTTATGCAGATGGCATGGCAGGATGATATTTTCACGGGACGGGAATTCTATCGCGGCTTTCAGGAACTGACGGTTCCGAAGAAAATATTTGTATGGCCGGGACCGCATGCGCTTCCATCTGGTGATCTGGCAATTACGCGCGCGGAGCTTACGCTTCGATTTTATCGAAAATGGCTGAAGGATGATAATTCCGAAACGATCATGGCGAGCGATTCCGCCGTGCTTCTGACCGACCCGGCGACATCGATCGTCCATCATTTCCGCGCGGATCAGATCTCCACGTTTGTGCCGCAGTCCGGTGGAACCGCGAATACCGCGTCATTATTTCTTACTCCGGACGGCCATCTGAATCCCACGCCTTCCACCAGCAGTACAAATTTCTCGCGACTTTATCTCCAGAATATCTCGAACGATGCTCTCCTGTTTCAGTCGGCCCCATTCTCCGCGCCGACGGTAATACTTGGTGCCGGAACCAGTCTGACGGTTAATTCCACCGGCCGTATCTATCAGGCGAACCTCCTCCTGTACGATTATGATTCGGTTGCCAACACCACGGCCCCAATTACCCGAGGTGCATATGAAGTGCGTCTTGCCGCCGGCGAAATTTCCGCGCGTCGGAATGCGAATTACGATCTCAGCCCCCAGTATTATACGATACAGCCGGGACATCGCATTATTGCCTCCGTGAAATTCGGCATTCCGGGCTTCCCGACCTCTAGGCCGTCTGATGAATTCGGGCAGGTAGCATATGGGCCACAGGAAACTGTTACCGACACGCTCTTCGTTGGCGGGGAATTTTCCAGCAGAGTGGATCTTTATCTGGCGCCGAACAACGGCGTTGTATCCGTTCCCGCTTCGAAGTCCGATTGGGAGGTTTTTTTGATCGACCGGCACACGGTGACGCGCGGGGAGATGATCCAAATCAATGTGATGCGTGGCGGTATGATCGATCTGGTTGATATCCAGGGGAGAATCATTTTGTCCAAAAATATCGGCGAGGGGGAGAGCGCTATCGAGACTGGTCTACTCACCACGGGTGTCTATTTTGTCAGATATACATCCGATCGGGAAATATATTCCGATCGATTTATAGTACTGGAGTAACCGATTCGGCTTACCGGTTGATCCCATCCAACGTCCTGAATGTCGGGACACTTTCAGAAATGGTTCGTCGAGTAACCTCGGCGTCAGCGAACAATATCAATTCTCGTTATGAAATTTATCCGCGTGTTCCTTATCGCCGTCCTGTTTGTGGGTTGCTCGAAACACCGCGTGCCTGATACGATAAAGTCCACAAGCGGTTCTGCGGCCAGGCATGACAGCACGCGAAGCGTTCAGGATAGGGGGAATTCCTTCCATAATCTTGCGTTTGATAAAGCGGTTGCGGCGCGAGAGTTCAAGGTTATGGGGAAGGTATCAGGCGGCGCGCGCTGGACCGACGCGAACGGTGAAAATACTCTGATCATCTCCGAGGAAAGCACCCATGGAAAGAAACAATCCGAGCCCACCATTCAGAAAATCTTCGGGTACCTTTACGCGAAGCGGGATTCCACGCGTCTTCTCTGGAAAATGGAAGATAATGCCGAAAATTACTGCGATCACGGCGTAGGGCTTGCCTCGAACATTATTGTTCAGGATCTGGATGGTGACGGCGTGGCGGAAAATCTTTTCGTGTATAATATCGCCGGCGCATGCGATGTCTCACCCATTCAATATAAGCTGATGCTCCATAGCGGTTTACGGAAATTTGCCGTGCGCGGAACCACGCGTGTCAAACCGGGCGGAAGCCTGGCAACCGGAGGTGAAAAGAAATTTGATGCCGATTTTGATTCCGCTCCCGCAAGTTACAAACAGGCCGCATCAGATCTCTGGGATAAGATTGTTGGAGCCGAGGCACTGCCGTAAAATTCTCCGGAAATCAGGGGATGATTTATTGGAAATGCGGACACCTATAGCCTCCCTTCATGGGGTCATCGCAATAATTCCACAAGATTACATAATAATGGGTTGATTTCCGCCCGCCGTTCCCATGTATGACGCATCGGGGTAAGGACCACTTCCCCCTTGATCTCGCCCGCCATCACGGATCGCTCGCCGTCGATTAATGCCTGCACGGCGACTGAACCAAGTCGTGTGGCGAGAATACGATCGCGAGCGGAGGGAGGGCCGCCCCGCTGTACATGACCAAGAATCGTGACCCGAGTGTCGATATCGAAACGTTGGCGGAAATCCTCGGCAAACTTCATCGCACCGCCATATTTATCCCCTTCGCTGATAATGAAAATATGACGCTTCGGGCGGGGAAAGCCCTCCATATACTTACAGAGCGCATCGAAATTCGTTTCCCTTTCGGGAATGGCGATAAATTCCGCGCCGGTTGCAATCCCCACATCGATCGCGATAAATCCGGCCTTGCGCCCCATCACCTCCACGAAGAACGTCCGATTGTGACTCTCCGCCGTATCACGAATCTTATCGACCGCCTGCATGGCCGTATTTACCGCCGTGTCATAGCCGATCGTGAAATCAGTGCCGTAAAGATCGTTGTCGATGGTGCCTGGCGTACCGACCATTGGAATGCCGCATTCCTCGAAGAATATCGTCCCTCCCTCGAACGTGCCGTTTCCACCACATGCCACCAGCCCGTCGATTTCAAATGTTCGCAACCGCTCGCTGGCGGTCGCGCGCCCCTCGGGCGTCAGAAATGCCTTGCAGCGGGTGGTGCCAAGGATCGTTCCTCCGCGCCCTATAATTCCACTCACCGATTCGCCGGTCATGGGGATGATATCCCCATCGACCATCCCCTGATAGCCGTGGCGGATGCCGTAAACTTCCAGCCCGCGGGCCAGCGCATGGCGGACGACCGCGCGGGTACACGCATTCATCCCAGGGGCATCGCCACCGCTTGTAAAAACACCGATTCGTTTCATTCGAATTGCTCCGCTTTTGAGTTGATATGCCCCTTCAATCTACTCCTTTACATGCACATGGGGGATAATCTCTTCCGGACTGGTCTCGCGTTTGCGGGGATGGTAATCGCGCGGTCCTATTTTGATGACTCAATACTGCATTCGATCAGAGGAAGGTGTTAAATTGTCGTTATGTGCCGGAAGTTGGCGCACTACTCCATTGGGAAATCGCGATGCAATGGATGGAATTTTTCTTATCTGCTTTACAGATAGCACTCTGGTGATAATATGAAGAAGGTCAGATCGGGTGGTGGTTGGGCGGCCGTTGCATATACTGTTCGGAAATCATTTGAAGCAGAGGGAGGCCCCCGCCGTTTCTGGAAACGGATGAGTTCCCGCAATGCCTGCAAAACCTGCGCCTACGGCATGGGGGGGCAGTCCGGTGGCATGCGGAATGAGCTTGGCCATTTCCCGGAGTTTTGCAAGAAGAGCGTTCAGGCAATGGCGGCTGATATGCAGCCGCCGATCGCGGGGGATTTCTTTGAAAATTACCCGGTCGCTGAGCTGGCAAAGCTCTCCCCGCGCGAGCTGGAACATCTGGGGCGGCTTTCGTATCCGGTTGTTCTCAGGCATGGAGATACTCATTATCGCCGTCTGAGTTGGGATAAGGCACTGGACAGCATCGCGGCCGCGCTTCGTGCCACGAATCCCGATCGGACATTTTTTTATTCGTCGGGACGGAGCAGCAACGAGGCGGCATTTCTGCTGCAATGGCTGGCGCGGGTTTACGGTACAAATAATGTCAATAATTGCTCATTCTATTGCCACCAGGCAAGCGGTGTCGGGCTGGGGCAGAGCATTGGGAGCAGCACCGCGACCGTGACGCTGGAGGATGTGGAGTCAGCAGATTTCGTGCTGCTCGTCGGCGCAAACCCGGCAAGCAATCATCCACGGCTGATCACGACCCTCTCACATATCCGCGACCACGGCGGAAAAGTGGTGATCGTCAATCCTCTCCGCGAAACCGGGCTGGATCGTTTCAATATTCCGTCGCGTGCCGGATCGCTCATCTTTGGTTCCACCATCAATGATCTTTATCTGCAACCGCGCATCGGCGGCGATATTGCGCTGCTGAAAGGCATACTGAAAGTGGTGATCGCCGAGAATATGGTCGACGAGGAATTTATCCGTGATCATACCAACGGTTTTGATGACCTGGTGCGCGAGCTTGAAGGTGAATCGCTTGCCGATCTTTCCGCCGGATGCGGCATCGATGAGGCGGCGATTATTCAGGTGGCGCGGATGTATGGCGCGGCGCGAAATGCCGTCTTTATGTGGGCGATGGGAATTACACACCACGAGCATGGCGTCGATAATGTGCAGGCCATCGCAAATCTTGCGCTTGCGCGCGGAATGGTTGGCAGAAAGAATGCGGGATTGATGCCGATTCGAGGCCACTCCAATGTGCAGGGGATCGGCTCGGTTGGATTTGCGCCGGAGTTGAAAGCCGGGTTTCTGAAGGCGATGGAGGATTTATACGGTCTGAAAATGCCCGAGGGGAAGGGATTGGATTCTATCGGTTCGATACACGCGGCGGCGGCGGGAAGAATCGATGCCGCGCTTTTTCTGGGGGGGAATTTTTATGCCGCCAATCCTGATCTGGCCTATGCGGCCAAATCGCTCGGGAAAATCGGTACGGCAATTCATATTAACACAAAATTAAATCAGGGACATGTCAACGTTACGCCGGAACGGATGGGCGGCGAGGTCTTTATTCTGCCGACCTGTGTTCGTGATGAGGAGATGCAGGCGACCACGCAGGAGAGCATGTTCAGCTTCGTGAGGCTTTCGGATGGCGGCATGCTCCCTCCCGGCGGTGAATTAAAAGCCGAAGTGGAGATTATCACAAGCATCGGCGCGCGGCTGCTGCCGGAAAATGGCCCGATAGATTTTCGCGCGCTCAGAAATCATGACGCAATCCGTGAGGTGATGGCGAAGGTTGTTCCAGGATATGAGCAGATTGCGAAGATCGGCCGTACGAAGGAGGAATTTCACGTCGATGGCCGTGTGCGACACGAGCCGGTTTTCCCATTTCCGGATGGGCGAGCCCGATTTATTTCCGTCGATTCGCCAAAGGATGATCTGCTTCCGAATGAGTTGCGGCTGATGACAATTCGATCGGAGGGACAGTTCAATACGGTTGTTTACGAGGAGAATGATCGGTATCGTAACCAATCGGCGCGCGATGTAATTCTTCTGAATGCTGGTGATATCGAACGGCTTGGTTTGCATGATGGCGAGCGCATTACCGTGCGCTCGTCGGTCGGTGAAATGTGCGGAATTCGTGTTGCCGCCTACGATATTGCACTGGGAAGCGCCGCTATGTATTACCCCGAAGCCAACCTGCTTGTGAGCACCAGCGTCGATCCGAAGAGCGGGACACCGGCGTATAAGAATGTGCGCGTGGCATTGGAGAAATCGAACAAACATTGAGAATTCCGCGATCGGATATTTGTGGTTGATAATAATCCCATATTGATAGAAGGATTGCCTCCGAATGTAATCATGGAGATGCCGTCGGAGGATCTCGATGAGCTCCTTCTCCGTGGGAAACCGATCATTATTTCCGTCGGCTCGGCGACTGTGCTCGCCGAGATAAGCAGAAATGATCGCACGCTCACAATTCATCTGGCTCATATCGATGGCGGGGGAGAAGGCATTCTGCCGTTGTTCATCGGCATGGCGCGGCAATACGCGGTGGAGCGGAAATTCAGCCGGATCGAATGGATTGTTCTGGCCGCCAACTGCGCCCGTCCGAATCCGAAGCTCCTGCGATTTCTGGAGTTGAAGGGATTTGTCCTACGCCGAATTGATGGTCTGCCCGAGGATTATCATCGTATTATCGATTTATCGTAAAGGCTGTCATACCAAGTCCCGAAGTCGTTTAAGTTCATATGCGATATCTCCATCCCAGAGTTCTCATACTGTCAACACCCTATACATTTTTCTACAAGTTCGTGGTGTCCACGGTGGGAATGGCTCTGCCCGCGTTTATCGGCGTGGGACTGTTTATGGTGTCGTCCGGCGGATCGGTAGTTGTCATGCTCATCATGCTGCTGCTGCTCTGTATCGGAGTTGCCATAGGCCATCATTATTCGATGCTGAAGCTTGTGAAGCTCGATGAATCCGGAGTTCTTATCATTTCGAATTATCTAACCGAAATCCGCGTTCCGCTGAATCAGATTGTTGCCATTCGTGAAAATATTCATCATCCTGAAAAGCAAACCAGGTATCGAGTGAACCGCCCATTTACCAGATATATTCGCGTTGAATTCGCGCAGCCGACCGCGTATGGTTTGTGGATATTGTTTGCGCCGGATCATCGCGGTGTCTATCGGGATCCGCCGCATCCCATTGCGGAGGAACTGCGATACGCGGTGAAGAATGCGGGCGGAACGCTCAAATCAGGAATGGAGTGGGGGTGATGCTCGACTGCTGTTGCTTCCGGGACACGAGCGACACGGAGGGATAAGAATCCATTTTCGCGCCGCCCCCTGCCTATGATGCACAAATTTCCCCGACGATAGTGTATTCCCCCAGATCGGGATCGCGGAGAAGTCGCCCCGGTCACACCACCTTCCCCTCCATGTCTTGAACACAATCGCGTCGGCGCGGAATATCCGTGGAACGACATCGATACTACTTCTTCCGTGATTATGAAAAACGCATCGGGTCTTGCACTCGTCGTGGCTTCCGGGCTTATCCTTTTGTCCTGTTTCTTTAAATCCAAATAAAGGATGGAGAATATGTGACGCTCTGGACAACTCAGGTTTCGAACATTTTCTTCGATCCATCGAAAGGAATCAAAAGAAATTCTCTCGGCGATGTATTTAAATCGGGAAATTCCAGCTTTGATTATGAATGGTATGGGGTTGAGGGAAATGTCCTTGTGGGAATAAAGATGCTCTTTGCGTTCGCAATCGATATCCCCACCGGAAAACTGTTATGGAAGGAACAGTTGTGATCGGTTCCGGCCTGACGAAAGCGATGTCGCGGGAACGGTTCGAACAAAGCACATTCCCGTGCCGGTGGTATATTTGTGGCTGGGCCGGGAGCGTCGATGCGCGGGCCATATCAGTTGGGTGTTCATATATCTATCGGGCAATATCAGCATGAAGGTGGAAACTCTACGGATTGGAATGAGCGTAAAGCATCCCTACTACGGCGTGGGAAAGATCAAGGCGATCACCGAGCATACTGTCGATATCGCCTTCGACGATAAGACGAGGACGATTTCTCCCGATAGCGCGGAGTTGCAGCCGGCCGAGCCGACGGTGGAGGTGAGCGGGCTTGATCTTCCGCTGGCGCATTTCGTTCGCGATACGGTGGAGAGGGTGATCAACCGCCTTGGGCTGGAGAAGCCGGAGAGCGTCGTGGAGGAGCTTGGCGTGCGGTGGAATGGTGGCGAGCTTATCCTTCAGCCGGCCGATC
>JBDSJW010000354.1:0-2515 GCA_039917235.1 Kapaibacterium sp. (SeqCode)
GCCGGCGCCGGCATTCTGGAGCAGCTCTCCTCAACGCATCGCGGGGAGCTTCGGAGGATAGGCCCGGAGCTGCGCGCGCAGCTTGAACGGATCGTCGATGGGGTGGAGGCGGATCAACCCGAGAGCCCCGCTACCGGCGTTCCAGAAAGTAGCCCAGAAAGAAGATCACCAGGCCGATCCCCAGATAGGTGAACTCCATCCGCTCATCGTTCTGCACGATGCCGTAGATCAACCCTACACCGGTGACGACCATCGCCCCGAACTGGATCACTTTTGCGAGCTTCATCTGTTTCCGATACTGGAATATGATTGCTTCGATAAACAACGGCGAACAGACTGTTGAAGGACTACAGATGTTCAGACTGTTCAAGGACAATCAGCCGCAAGGCGGCCGAATCTGAGCGAATGAGGCGTCCTTGTGGACGCCGCAGTGAGCGATGGTGAATGTCGGGGGACGTTTGAAACGTCCCCGGACGCCGCGGATGACGTCCTTCAACAGTCTGTTACGGCGCGCACGCGCAGCTTCGCCAGAAGCTCCTCCGCCGTCACCCGGTACTTGAAGATCATCGCGCCGTTCACCAGCCCCACCGGGATCTTGTCCCAGTATCGCTCATGCCACTCATCCCCCTCCACCATCTTCACAACCCTGAGCCGGAACGGTCGTCGCCGCCGTACCTCCTCGACCACCGCCAGCGCCTTGTCGCAGAGATGGCAATCATCCCTGGAGATAAAGAGAAGCTCGATGTCCGAAAGGTCCGGGGCTCTTCTGAAGAGATTCTGGAACATATGCCGGTCGCGATATCAGCGTGATGCGAACTCCCCGCTCATCGGGCCGCCTTTGCCGCCGCGGGGCGCGGTCGTTTCGTGGTCGATGTCACAAACGGGATCTCCTCGATCGGAGCATTGCGGAGCCTGACCAGGATGGCGGCGCCAAGGCCGATCATCCCGACCGAGATCCATTGCGCCTGCGAAAGCCCCAGATAGAGAGGGTTCAGCCTGATAAACTCCACCAGCAGCCGTTCCAGCCCGGCGCAGATCAGGTAGATCGCGAAGATCTTGCCGGTAGCCATCGGGCGTTTTCTGAGCGACCAGAGGAGGGCGAAGATTGCGAGTGCCGCCAGCGTTTCGTAGGCGGGAGCGGGATGGACCTGGATATCGGCCGGGACGGGGCGGCCGGGGAACATCTGATGGAATTTTTCCACAAGCTCGCCGTTGTGCGCGGAGAGGGTGGAGACCGTGCCGTTCGGGTAGCCCATTGCCCAGGGGAGATCGCTCGGGATGCCGTAATCCCCATCCCCCGCAAGCTGGCATCCTATCCTCCCGATGCCGTAGCCGATCATCAGCGACGGCGATGTTGCGTCGGCCAGCTTGAGGAATGGAATCCCCTTTTTCCTGATATAGATGTAGAGGGTGATTACCACCACGATCAGGCCGCCGTAGAAGGTGAGCCCCGCCGCCGAGAATATCTCCCCCACGGGGTTCTTTATAAATACGCTCCAGTTCTCCAGAAGGCTGAAGAGTTTTGAGCCGATAATTCCCCCCGCCAGCGATATCAGCGTAACGGTGCTGGCGATCTGGTCGGCATTCGGAAACTGTCGCCGCCGCAGCTCCCGCACCAGCAGATAGTTGGCGACAAGGAAGGCAATCCCCATCATCAGCCCGAAGCTATAGACGTGGATGGGGCCGAATGAGAAAAGTTCTGGAAGCATTGAGCTGTGCGTATGATTCGGTTAGCCGCCGGGCACTTCGTGAAGTGCCCGTACATATTCCCTTGCGCGCCCGAAGAATCGGGGCGGAAACGTTTTCCGGCCGTGAGAGGGTTCCATCGTATTCCACTTCCCGCCGCCGGAGGTTCCCAAACATACGGAAGGGGAGGTGAACGGAGAGCGATCGGCCGATGGTTGCGTCTCCAAAATCCTATAACTTGTCGCGATACGCCCGGCAATCGGTATCCCATGCCGGACGTCGTGGATCTATCGGGACGCGATGGAATTCAATTTCGTGAACATTGAAGCGATGACTGAACATATAGATACGCTCCGGCGCGGGCTGGAGGAGAGGATCAGGGAATATGGATCGGCGATCATCGGCTTTTCCGCCGGCGTCGATTCGTCGGTGGTGGCAGCGGCAGCGCATGCCGCCCTTGGCGCGCGCGCGCTGGCGGTGACAGCCGTGACCGAGACGATTACCGAGGAGGATCTGGAACTGGCGGGGATGATAACCTCGCGGATCGGCATGGCGCACGAGCGGATCACCTACAGCGAGCTGGAGATCCCGAACTACGCCGACAACCCGGACAACCGCTGCTATTTCTGCAAGGACGCCCTCTACGTCCGCCTGCTCGACATGGCCCGCGAACAGGGCTACGCGGCGGTGCTGGACGGCGCCAACGCCGATGACGCCGGGGATTATCGCCCTGGAAGAACCGCCGCCGCCGAGCAGGGAATCCGATCCCCGCTGCTCGATCTGGGGATCACCAAGGCGCAGGTCCGCTCGCTTGCCGAGTGCTACGGCC
>JBDSJW010000355.1:0-2754 GCA_039917235.1 Kapaibacterium sp. (SeqCode)
AGGCGGAGCGCTATTCTCGTGGCGTGACCGGAAGCGCGATGAATTTCGATGGTTTCCGCGTGCCATTTCTCTACGCCACCAACGGTGAGAATATCTGGTATCATGATGTCCGCCATCCACAAAGCCGCTCCCGCAGGATCGCCGGATTTCATACACCCTCCGCGCTGAAGGATCGGCTGGGATACGATTTCGAGCTCGCATGCGGTCGCCTCTCCGCCATGCCGAACGATCATGAACGACTCCGGCCGTATCAGCGTGAGGCGAACACAGCGATAGAGAGGGCAATCGCCGATCGGAAACGACAGATGCTTGTCGCAATGGCTACCGGCACGGGAAAGACCTTCACCATGGTCAATGAGGCCTACCGGCTGATGAAGTCGGGCGTCGGCAAACGGATACTATTTCTGGTGGATCGTCGCGCTCTGGCGGCGCAGGCCGTCCGTGCGTTCTCGTCGTTCGAGGCCGAGCCGGGGCTGAAGTTCGACAGGATTTACGAGGTCTACAGCCAGCGCTTCCAGCGTGAGGATTTCGAGGAGGATGACTTCGATCCGAAACTGCTCCCCTCCGCCTACCTCTGCGATCCGAAGCCCGGTCATGCGTTTGTCTATGTCTCCACCATCCAGCGGATGGCGATCAATCTCTTCGGCCACGATGCGGTGTTCGATATCAGCGATGAATCGATCGATAATGATGCAGGCCTGGAGGATATCCCGATTCATGCGTTCGATATCATCATCGCCGATGAATGCCATCGCGGGTATACGAGCCAGGAGCTTTCTCTCTGGCGCAGGACGCTCGATCATTTCGATGCGATCAAGATCGGCCTGACCGCCACGCCGGCAAGCCACACCACCAGCTATTTCAACGAAGTCGTCTATCGCTACGAATATGAGCGCGCTGTGCGCGAAGGGTATCTGGTGGATTATGATATCGTGAAGATCCGGTCGGAGGTGAGGATGCACGGCATTTTCCTCAATGAGGGAGATGCCGTCGGCACGATCGATCCGACGACCGGGGTGGAACGGATGGATCTGCTGGAAGATCAGCGTCAGTTCGATGTGGCGGAGATCGAGGCAAAAGTCACCTCGCCCGATTCCAACCGGAAAATCCTGGAAGAGATAAAAGCGTATGCGGACCAGCATCAGGAACGGTATGGGCGTTTTCCGAAGACGCTGATCTTCGCGGTAAATGATCTGCCGCACACGTCGCATGCCGATCAGCTTGTGGATATCGCGCGCGATGTCTTCGGCAAGGGAGATGCGTTTGTGCAGAAGATCACCGGCCGCGTGGATCGGCCGCTGCAACGCATCCGCGAGTTTCGTAACCGGCAAAGTCCTGGCGTGGTGGTTTCAGTGGATATGCTCACCACCGGCGTCGATATTCCCGATCTGGAATTCATCGTGTTTCTCCGTCCTGTGAAATCGCGCATCCTCTTCGAGCAGATGTTGGGTCGCGGCACGCGAAAAGGTGAGCACTATCCCGATAAATCACACTTCACCGTTTTTGATTGTTTCGATGGGACGTTGATGGAATATTTCCGGTCGGTCACCGGGATGACCACCGAACTTCAACGAAAGGAATCGCGGACGATCGAGGCAATTATCGAGGATATCTGGGCGAACCGCGATCGTACTTATAATATCAGTTGCCTGGTAAAGCGGCTCCGGCGAGTGGAAAAGGAAATGTCCGGCGAGGCGCGCGATCTCTTCGCCGCATATATTCCCGATGGCGATCTTGGCACCTGGGCGGGCCAGCTCACCGATCTGCTGAATCGCGCATTTACCGGCACGATGAAAATCCTCCGCGATCCCGGATTTCAGCAACTCCTGAAGAATTTTCCCAGGTCGAAGGATGGAATGGTGGTGGCGTATCCTACCCGGGATATTGTCACCTCGGAGTTGATTATTCGCGATCCGAGCGGAGCCGAGATCCGCCCGGCAGATTATCTCCGGATGTTTGCCGATTACGTGACATCAAACCAGACGGTGATCGACGCGATACGGATTCTCATGGATCGCCCACAGGAATGGAGCCCCGCCGTCCTCGTCGGCCTGCGCGCCACGCTCCGATCGGCCCCACAGCATTTCACCGAGGATCAGCTGCGGCTGGCGCATCAGCGGCAGCACCATAAAGCGCTAGTCGATATTATCTCGATGGTGAAACATGCGGCTGATAATGCCGCGCCGCTTCTCACGGCCAACGAACGGGTGGATGCCGCGTTCGCAAGCGTTGCCGAGGGGAAGAGCTTTACTCAGGAGCAGCGGGCGTGGCTGGACCGTATCCGCGAGCATATGGTGCAGAATCTCTCGATTGAGTCTGAGGATTTCGATCTGATGCCGATTTTCACCCATGCCGGAGGATGGGGTCGCGCGGCAAAGGTGTTTGATGGCACGCTGCCGGCGTTACTTCAGAATTTCAACCGCGCGGTGGCTTCGTAGTATGGTAGAGCAGAGCAACGGATGTGACCGGAGACTGCCGCAATTAATTTTGACATCAGAACAGACCTCATGGTCCGATATTGTCAGCACATGAATTTTGGAATGCAATGAGCGATATCGTTAATAAACTCTGGGGATTCTGCCACACGCTTCGCCACGATGGAATCGATTACGGCGATTATATCGAGCAGATTACCTATCTCCTTTTTCTGAAAATGGCGGACGAGCGGGCGCTACAGCTTCCCGACGGCTGCAACTGGCCCACGCTCCAGGAACATTCCGGGACCGCGCTGACCAATTATTATATCGATACGCT
>JBDSJW010000356.1:0-8977 GCA_039917235.1 Kapaibacterium sp. (SeqCode)
AACTCATCAAGAACGACCGAGGGATCAGGCCCGTTGACGTCGTAGCAACCGGTTCAGGAGCGCAGCTTCGGAACGCCTAGGTGCTAAATCCTGCCTGGATAGCAAAGCCAGGGAAGATGAGGGCAAAAGCATGACCGCGCATATCTTGATGCGCCCTCTGTTGCCCTCCTTTCCGGAGGGTTTTCTGTTTCAGGGAAGATGAGGTGGCGGATCTGCCCGCGAGCCTACTCCCTCGCGGCATGTATATGCCTCCTCGTTGCCCCGGCGCTGAGGGGGCATTGTTCGTTTGCGCGTCGCGCATTCGGAACTCTTCCGGCTTCGGTTCTTGATGAGATCAACTGTGCAAAACATTTATCTCATACTTACAGGAACCTGAGCATCATGAGCATCAACACCCGCCTTGTCCTCGCCGGCCAGCAGACCGACACCTGCTACAACAGCATCGTCCCTCCGATCTACCAGACCGCCACCTTCCGCTTCGAGGATATCGGCGTCACCAAGGGCTTTGATTATACCCGCAGCGGCAACCCCACGCGGAAGGCTTTGGAGGATATCTTCGCGGAGCTGGAAGGGGGCGCCGGGGCGGTGGCGGTCAACACCGGCATGGCGGCAATCTCCACGGTGCTGGCGCTCTTCAATGCCGGTGATCATATCATCTGCTCGCACGATTGCTACGGCGGCACCGAACGGCTCCTCTGTACGCTGCGCGATCAGGGGAAGATCGATGTCTCCTTCGTGGATCTTACCGATCCCCTTGCCCTAATCGACGCCAAGAAGCCGCAGACCCGCGCCATCTGGGTGGAAACCCCGTCAAACCCCCTTCTCAGAATCGTCGATCTGGAGCAGGTGTCCCTCTTCGCCCGCGCCGCCCGGCTCCTCCTGGTGGTGGACAACACTTTTCTCTCCCCGCTCCTCCAGCAGCCGATCGCCCTCGGCGCCGATATCGTGGTCCACTCGACCACGAAATACCTCAACGGCCACTCCGATGTGGTCGGCGGCGCAATCATCGCCCGGACCGAGGAGCTTTATCAGCAGATCGCCTTTACCGCCAACGCCCACGGAACCACCGCCCCGCCGTTCGATTCATGGCTGGTCCTGCGCGGCATCAAGACCCTTCCGCTCCGGCTCCGCCAGCATGAGGCAAACGCCATTGCCGTGGCCCGCTTTCTGGAGAATCACCCGAACGTGGAGAAGGTCTTCTATCCGGGGCTGGAATCGCACGAAGGGCATGAGCTTGCAAGCCGCCAGCAGCGCGGCTTCGGCGGGATGGTCTCCTTTGCGCTCCGCGGCGGCGCTGAACAGATTCGCCACGTCCTTCTCTCCACCAAGGTCTTCGCCCTGGCCGAATCGCTCGGCGGCGTCGAGTCGCTGATAGAACAGCCGGCCACCATGAGCCACGCCGCGATGCGCCCGGAACAACGCGCCGCGGCCGGCATCACCGATTCGGTGATACGGCTTTCGGTGGGAATCGAGGATATCGATGATCTGATCGCCGATCTGGCGCACGCGCTCGACTTCACGGAAACCGTCCCCGCAAACGTTGCACGGGCCGGCGTGACGGAGGAACTCTATGTCTGATCCATGCTGTCGCAGGACCGGCCTGGCGCGATTCGATATCCCATTCCCGCTGGAATCCGGCGCGACGCTCGACGCGTTCCAGATAGCCTACGAGACCTGCGGAACCCCGGACGCCGATGGGACCAACGCGATCCTCATCTGCCATGCCCTCACCGGAAGCGCGCATGCGGCCGGACTGGACGAAGAGGGGCGGGAGGGATGGTGGGCCGGGCTGATTGGGCCGGGGCTGGCGATCGACACCGATCGCTACTTCGTGATCTGCTCGAACATCCTCGGAAGCTGCTACGGATCAACCGGGCCATCCTCCATCGACCCGGCCACAGGCCTTCCCTACGGGGATACATTCCCGATCGTCACCGTCCGCGATATCGTCCGCGCCCAGCGGCTCCTGCTGGATCATCTCGGCATCCCCCGGCTCCACGCGGTGATCGGCGGCTCGATGGGGGGGATGCAGGTGCTGGAATGGGGGGCGCTCTTCCCCGATGATATCGATCTGCTCATCCCGATCGCGACATCGGCCCGGCATTCGGCGTGGTGCGTTGCGTTTAACGCGATTGCGCGGGAGGCGCTGGCGCTGGGCGAGAAGGCGGCGGACCTGGAAGCCGGGTTGCGCCTGGCCCGGAAGGTGGCGATGATGACCTACCGGAGCGGCGGCGAGTTCGCGCAGCGGTTCGGACGGGAGCGGGAGACTGATGATCTGGCGCGTGTCGATGCGACGTTCGCGGTGGAGAGCTATCTGGCGCATCATGGCGAGTTGCTTGCGCGGCGGTTCGATCATCAAACGTATCGGACGAT
Source organism: Kapaibacterium sp. (SeqCode) (assembly GCA_039917235.1). GTDB lineage: Bacteria > Bacteroidota > Ignavibacteria > OLB7 > OLB7 > JAFDZV01. The sequence continues at coordinate 2,374 of JBDSJW010000356.1, forward strand.
CACCAGGGGAATGGATCTTCACGATCTGGCGCGCAACCGCGGGGGGATCGAGGAGGTGCTTGGCGCCATCAGCCAGCCGGCCCTCTGCATCGGCATATCCAGCGACATTCTCTATCCGCCGGACGAGCAGCGGGAGATTGCCCGGCTCCTCCCCAACGGCGAGTACCGGGAGATAGAATCGCTCCACGGCCACGACGCGTTCCTGATCGAATACGATCAACTCAACCGGCTTGTCGGGGAGTTCCTGGCGGCACACCCGGGGAAATCTCCGATTGACGAGACATCGTTTGCGACATCGCTTCTTCATGCATAACTACACGCATATACGCACAGGTGAACATCTATGAACACGCTCAACATAGGACTCTTTGGTTGTGGAACCGTCGGCGGCGGGGTCTATCGCATTCTTGACGCACAGAGCGGCAGCATCGCCGCGCAGACCGGGACACAGCTGGATATCACGCGCATCTGCGTTCTCCATCCCGACAAGGAACGCGACGTGGCGATCCCCCCCCATCTCCTCACCACCGACGGCGATTCCATTCTTGACGATCCGGCGATCGATATCATCATCGAGGTGATCGGCGGGGAGCAGGAGGCCCTCGGGATCATCTCGCGCGCGCTGGTCAACGGCAAGAAGGTGGTGACGGCGAACAAGGTGGTGATCTCGAAATATCTTCCGCTTCTCCGCCGGCTGGAGGAGCTGCATGGCGGCCGGCTCTTCTACGGCGCGTCGGTCTGCGGCTCCGTGCCGATCCTGAAGGTGATCGACGAAACCCTCCTCACCGATCGCGTCCGCTCGCTCCGCGGCGTTGTCAACGGCTCCACCAACTTCATCCTCTCGCGACTGGCCGAGGGATTGAGCAAGGACGCGGCGCTGGCACTGGCCTCGGCCAACGGTTTTCTGGAGGCCGATCCCACCGCCGACCTTTCCGGCGCGGACGCGGCGCACAAGCTCTCCATTCTTGCCTTTCATGCGTTCGGCCGCCATATCGTGCCGGAGCTGATCCCGACCATCGGCATCGATCTGGTGACGGCGGAGCATGTGGCGGAGGCGCGCGCGCGTGGTTATACGATAAAGCTGGTGGCGGAAGCGGTGGAGATCGACGGCGTGCTGAAGCTCTCGGTTGCCCCCAGGGCGGTCCCGTTCGAGGACTCGCTGGCATCGGTTCAGGATGAGGTGAATATCATCGAGGTGGTGTGCGATGGCGTGGGGACGCAGCGGTTTACCGGCAGGGGAGCCGGCTCGCTTCCCACGGCAAACGCCGTTGTCACCGATCTTCTCGATATCCTTGCCGACCGTCAGTATCGTCGCCGGCCGGCGCTGAAGGGGACGGAGAAGCCCGTGGTGGATGAAGAGCTGGTGGCAGTGTAGAAGCGGGGAAACGCTCTGGAAATGGCGCCGCCCGATCGTGATCAATCGGGCGGCGCGTGCATATTCAGTATGGGCGCACATTATGCCAGTAACCGAGGCATTGGTCCCCCACTGATCGGAATCACACCCCGCTTTCCAATCCGCCACAATCGTCACATCTACCCGCCCCTTCATCAATTGGCGAATTCTCCCTCAGGGAATGATAAATTTCCTGGTGATGATCGATTGCTCCATCGAGCGGGTTGACGAGCCGGCAACGCTATCCGAGATATCGGCAATCATCGAATAAACATAAATATCAAATAATATATCAATAAAAAATCATCATGGCGACAGACATTCACGACCCCACGCCCCCCGGCTACCCGTTGGAGGAAGAGAAGGGGGAAGCGCTGGACAACGACGAGATCAGGCGCTACAACCGCCATCTGATTCTCCCGGAGATCGGCATGGAGGGGCAACGGAAGCTGAAGAATTCCAGCGTGCTGCTGATAGGGGCGGGGGGGCTTGGCTCGCCGCTTGGGCTCTATCTGGCGGCGGCGGGGGTGGGAAAAATCGGAATTGTCGATCACGACGTGGTGGATGAATCGAACCTGCAACGGCAGGTGATCCACGGCACGTCGTGGCTGGGAAAACCGAAGATCGAATCGGCGAAGGCGCGGCTGCTGGAGATCAACCCACATGTGGAAGTAACCACCTACGCGGAGCCGTTCACCAGCGCCAACGCGCTCGGCATCGCCCGCGGCTACAACGCAATCGTGGATGGCACTGATAACTTCCCGACGCGATATCTGAGCAACGATGTCGCCGTCCTCCTCGGCGTGCCGAACATCTACGGATCGATCTTCCGGTTCGAGGGGCAGGTTTCAGTCTTCTGGGCGAAGCACGGCCCATGCTATCGCTGCCTCTACAGCGAGCCGCCGCCACCGGGCATGGTTCCGAGCTGCGCGGAAGGGGGAGTCCTGGGTATATTGCCGGGCGTCATCGGCACGCTTCAGGCAACCGAAACGATCAAGGTGCTCCTCGGCATCGGCGAACCGCTTATAGGGAGGCTGCTCCTCTATGATGCGCTGGCGATGCGATTCCGGGAGCTGAAGCTCAGGAAGGACCCCAACTGCCCGATCTGCGGCGAGCATCCGACGATTACGGAGCTGATCGATTACGAGGCGTTCTGCGGCATGCCGGCGCACGACCATGCTGGAAGCGGCGTGGAGATCAAATCACAATCAACCGAAACCAACGGCACAATGGCGGTACATCAGATTACGGTGGAACAACTTGCGGCGCTCCGCGCGAACGGAGAACCTTTTACGCTGATCGATGTGCGGGAGCCGCACGAGTATCAGATCGCCAATATCGGCGGGACGCTGATCCCTCTCAGCCAGCTTCAGACGCGGTCAGCGGAAGTGCCGCGTGAGGGGCGGGTAGTGGTTCACTGCAAGATGGGAGGGCGCTCCGCGCAGGCGGTGGAATATCTTCAGAGCCTCGGCTTCAACAATCTGGAAAATCTCTCCGGCGGCATCAACGCATGGGCCGATAACATCGATCCGGGCGTGCCGAAATATTGATCAGGTATCGTTTATCGCGCATCATCTGTCACGTCGTGTTGTCGGGGTCGCGTTGTTGTCGGGGCGGGTTTCAAACCCGCCCCTACCGCCGCCGCCGCGCACGATCGTCAACGTACAAAAGCCGCCGGTACGTTGAACTCCATCCGGTCAGCACCGCTGAATCCAGCGGCACCACGTTAACTGGCATCGAAGAAAACTGCATCCCACGCCGCATCGACTCCTCTTCATCGGCGATATACGCTATCCCCTGATCGCGGAGATATGCCGAGAAATTCCCCGCCTTCCAGTAGGGAAGCACCGAATGATTCACCAGCCCGTCCAGGTTCACAACCCGCCGCGGACTGAAATACGCGGGGATGCCGGCATTGAAACAGCCGATTGGCTCGCCGGGGGGCACGCGCGACTCAAACACCGGCTGCGATGCGTAGACATCCCGCTGCCACGGGTAGAGTTCCGGCGTCCTGATCGCCAGCTTCACAAAGATCGCCAGCCCTCCCATCAGGATCATCGCAATCATCCAACCGCTGTTCCCGGCCGCGACAGGCCATCGCGACAGCGCGATAATTCCCCATCCCATCAGCAGAAGAAACAGCACAAGACCCGGCTGCGTGCAGTGCCAGATCTGCGAGTCGGTGAAGAGCGCACCGTAAATTCCCCCGGTCGCCAGCGTGGCCGCCAGGAGCCATGCGGTCACCCGACGGAGCGGCCCGGTCCCGACAGCATGACGAAAGCGATAGATCATCCACGCCAGCCCGGCACAGATGATCAATGGCGCAACCCCCTGAATAATCTTCGGCAGACCGAAGAGAAACCCCACGGGGTTTCCCAGCCAGTTCCGGTAGAGATAGACGAAGGGATCGATAAGTCGCGAGCCGACGCCCTGAGCCGCCCGCTCCGCGCTTCCCCAGAGCATCTTCATCCCGCCGCTATCCTGCCCAACGCTCCCCACCGTCGCATGAGAGAAGATGAACCACGGCAGGGCAACCAGCGCGAACGTGCCGCCAGCCACCAGCGCCATGCGGAACAGCGCCGACGGAGAATATCCGCGCCGATACATCATCACAACAACAAAGAGCATGCTGATGACCGCAAGAACCCCCGCCTCGGTCCTCCCCCAGAAGGCGAACCCGAGCGCCGCGCCGAAGAGGATAAGTCGCCCGATGGGAATGGACGATGGCGGAGCCGCCGCATCAAGATGGGGATCGATATCGCGAAGATAGAGCAGCACCACCAGCGCCAGCGCCAGGAGGTAGACCGGCGATTCCACCCCCTGGGTCATCAGAAACAGAGGGAAGGGATTGACCAGCCAGAGCGCCCCGGCGATCCATCCCCAGCGTTCACTTCCGGGCGTGCCGACCATCAGCCTGCGGATGATGGCGACGATGACGGGGCCGGTGGCGATATGAAGGAGAAACCCCACCGCCAGCCCGCAGCGGAATAACGCTTCAGGAGCGGAGACCAGCCTCGCGCAGAGGGCCATCAGCAGCATCCAGGCCGGGTGATAGCCGTTGGTGGGGTTTATGCCATCGAACGTGGAGTGGCCGGAGGCGGCGATATGGCGGGCGATCTGAAGGTAGTAGAAGGCATCATCGGGGACCACGCCGAGAAGCCATTCAAGCGGACGTACGAGGATCAGGAGGGCAAACCCGGCAGCGGCAAGCATCGCAAGGAGGAAGAGCAATCGCGCGGCGCCGTGATTCGCTCCCGCGGTTATCGCGGTGGGATCGGCCACGGCGGCCGGTGAGTGTTCCCGCGGGGTAGTGCCGTGTGACATGCGTTGACCGGGAATGGGGGGCATCAGAAGCTCACCGATGCAATCGTCATCGTTATCCGGGCGGCGTGGTCGGTGTAATTGCGGAGCATGTGCGGCCGGGAGGCATCGTAGCTGAGCGTCTCCCCCTCGTGCATCACATACTCGATTCCGCCGCAGACCAGCAGAAGCCGTCCCTGAACGCACCAGCAGACGACGTTGCCGGGGAACGCGATCGGCCCCTCCGTCCACTCGGTGTGGGGGGGGAGGAATATCTCCACGACCTCGCTCGTCAGTCTTGGGTGGAGCGGTGTCAGGATATACGTGTAGCTGTTGGCGGGGGGCCAGGGGATCAGCCCCCGCTCATTCGGCCGGTCTCCCTCGATAAGGATCAGATCCTCCCGTCGCGTCCTGATTCCATCCTCCGGCGGCGGGATCGATTCGGCGCTGGTGAAGAACCCGCAGAGGGTTTCCCCCAGCGCATGGACGATACGCATCACCACCGTCCAGTGCGGGGAGCGCTTGCCGGTCTCGATCATCGAGAGATATCCCTTCGAAAGCCCCACCGCGGCGGCCAGACGCTCCACGGTATAATCGCGCGAGCGGCGGAGTCGCTTCAGGTTCTCCCCAAGGTAACGCGGCTGATGAATGATATGACGCGGCATCGGATATGGTCTTCTGTTCGTGGCCGGGAGATCTTCAACGAACCCCGTTACTCCCTGATCTCCCTCCGGAAGAGATAGCGAATCCGCTCCGGCTTGATGCTCACCACCGTAACCTTCAGCCCGGGAGGGAGGGAAAGCCGGGGATAGGCAACGCCGAGCGTATCAACCCCCTCAATCACCTCAACATAGGCGTGGATTGCCGTGGGATCGAGCTGGCTCAGATCGGAGGCCCCGCCGCGGATCAGCACCTCCACGCGCTGCGGCTGGAGGATCAGCAGTTTGCTGGTATCGCGGATGGTCCCGCGGTTGATCAGCGGGATATCGGGGAAGGAGCGCTCCGCCACCTCCTGCACATCGGCGAACAACTGGGTCCGCCGCGTCTGCGGGGTGATGATCCCCCGGAGCGTATCGCTCACCCACACCCCCTGCGATACCGGCCGGTGGATATCGTTCAGCACCACCGCCTCGGTCGGCCATGATGTGATATCCTGAAGCACCTTCTTGGAGCCGATCAGCGCCACCGAATCGGGTTCCAGCCGGAGCATCCCTATCACCTGGAAGCCCTTCCGCGTGTTGATCGTGACCTCGGGGGAAAGAGGAACCGTCTTGGTATCCACCGGGCCGATTGCAAGCGTGAGAGAATCGGGGGAGACGCTGATCTGCTGCGCGTCGGAGATGTTGGTGCGGATCGAGGCAAGCAACCCCTTGCGGCTGATGCCGACCACCCGCTCCCCCGCCGGGGCAACCGGGGGATAGACCACGCACTCCACGCGACCGGTGGCGAGCATCTTCAGAAGCGACCACCCGGTGGCGCGCGTCGTTATGGTGATCATCGCCGGGATAGGCTCGGTGAGAGCCTGGTTGGAGGGAAGCTCCACGCGGAGCGGGACTTCCAGGGTTGTGTTGAACTGATCGGAGAGGGAGACGATCGCCCAGAACACAACCGCGAAGAGGACCGCCCCGGCGGCGCGCCGTATGACCGAAGGTGTCGTTGATTGAGCCATTCGCGGTTAATTGTCGGGGACGTTTCAAACAGGGGACGTTTCAAACGTCCCCCTACAGCTATTTCTTAACAAACGGCGGCTTCACCACCGTGGCCGGGACTTCCTTGTCGCGGATGATGATGCTGATCGCGGTGCCGGGCTTCGCGTAGGCGCTCTCGACATATCCCATGCCGATCCCCTTGCCGAGCGTCGGGGAGGATGTGCCGCTCGTCACTTCACCGATCTCCCTCCCCTCCGCCGCG
>JBDSJW010000357.1:0-10076 GCA_039917235.1 Kapaibacterium sp. (SeqCode)
GGTGGCGAAAAAGCATGGCGTGAAGGTGAATGTGGGGATTGTGACGGGGGATAATATCCTGGACGGGCTGGATGAGCTGATTGCCGAGGGGGCGGAGCTGAAGAATATGGAATCGGCCGAGGAAGTGGGCGGAATCAGGGATAAGGTTCTTTCCGCGAATGTTTATCTGGGCGCCGGGCCGATTGTGGAGGCGTTGAAGGGGGGAGCGCAGATCGTCATCACCGGCCGCACAACCGATACGGGACTCTGCCTTGCGCCGATGATCCACGAGTTCGGCTGGAGCATGGATGACTGGGATATGATGGCGGCGGGGACGATCGCCGGGCATATCATCGAGTGCGGCGCGCAATCCTCCGGCGGAAATTATATGGAGGACTGGCGCGGCGTTCCGAACATGGCGACGATCGGATTTCCGATTGTTGAGGCGTATCCGACCGGGGAGTTCGTGGTGACCAAGCATCAGGGGACCGGCGGCCGCGTCTCGCGCGGGACCATTGCCGAACAGTGCCTGTACGAGATCGGCGATCCGAAGCAGTATATCACCCCCGATGTCGTCGCCGATTTTACGACCATTCATCTTGAGGATCTGGGGAATGATCGCGTCCGCGTTCACGGCATCAAGGGGGGACCGAATACCCCGTTCTACAAGGTGTCGATGAGCTATTCCGATGGCTACTCCGCCTTTGCCACGCTCACCTACGCCTGGCCCGAGGCTATCGACAAGGCGCGCGCCGCCGATTCTATTCTTCGCCAGCGGCTGGAGCGGCTTGGGCTGAAGTTTGATGAGGTGCTGACCGAATATGTGGGCTACAACGCCTGCCACGGCCCGCTTTCCGAGGCGATGAACCCCGACCCGCAGGAAGTGATGATGCGCGTCGGCGTTCGTGGGCCGGACTTCAAGGCGGTGGAGCGTTTCGGCAAGGAGATAGCGCCGCTGATCCTGACCGGCCCGCCGAACGTTACCGGTTTTGCCGGAGGCCGCCCGCGTCCGTCGGAAGTGGTGGCGTACTGGCCGGCGCTGATCGAGAAGACGCGCATCAACGCTCGCGTGAAGGTGCAGGTGGTGGAGGCCGGATAACGTGCGGCCGATGCTGATCATGATCGCCGGCCCATACCGTTCGGGAACCGTTTCCGACGCGGAGAGGGCCGGTAATCTCCGGCTGTTGAACCAGGCGGCTTACGAGATATTTCGCAGGGGGCATATCCCGATCGTGGGCGTCAACGCCGCGCTGCCGCTGATCGATGTTGTCGGAGAGGAGCACTACGATTCCATCATGATGCCGATGTCACTACGGCTTGCTGACCGCTGCGATGGAGTCCTGCGCCTTGGCGGCGATTCCGCCGGAGCCGACAGGGAGGTGGAGCTGATTCGGAAGCGTGGCGGGCAGATATTCCGCGATATATCGGAAATCCCGGACGCCACCGATCGCCTTCCGGGCTGACAACCACCGCGCCGAATGCATTTGCCGCCGGAATTATCTACTGCATTCGTGAATGCCGGAACGCCCGCACCGCCGAAACAATCAGCACGCATCCCAGACCGATTTTCAATATCCATGTCGGCGCGGCGCCCACGAGAAGTCCGCCGATAATTGCGCCGATAATCGAGCCGATCCCCATCGGGGCCACCGTATGTGTCAACGGTCGCCGATCCGGGAAGCCCTTCCGGGTCGCATATCTGATAAGTCCCACCATGATCGTCGGCAGGCTGATGATAAGGCTGGCTGTCCCCGCCACCTTTATATCGGCGCCATACGCAAATACCAGCGTGGGGATAATCAGCTCGCCACCGGCCACGCCAAGCAGACTACTGACCAGACCGATCGCAAGCCCGAAGAGGATTCCCGCGGGTATCTGAATCGAAAGGTTTGCCGGGAGGAGGGCCGCGGTTGTCTGCGGAAGAAACCCCTCAACAATAAGCGCGACGCCGATTCCCACCAGCAGCAGGACGATCATTCTCTCAAGCTGTTCCCTGGAAAGGCGACCCGCCAGAGCTGGTCCGATAAACGCCGTGATAACCGCTCCGCCGATCATCGAGCCGATCGCGGGGGTATACGGGGAGAGCGGGGCAAGGGAGAGCGTCCGGCTTCTGACGATGAACGACGCGATCACCGTCACCAGGCTCACCGCCAGATTCAGGGGGACCGCCTGGTGAGCGGAATATCGGAGTGTTCTCACCAGCACGGGGAGCCGAAACTCAGCGCCTCCCAGGCCTATCAACCCGCCGAGGATTGCAATCGGTATGGCATAGAGAAATGCCACGAGAGAACGCTGTCTGGGGATTCCTTCGGTTGTCGATGTCATCGAATGCAGGTTGAAGCCGTTATGGCATTTGGGAGATGCTGATAGCTAACAGACCGTTGAATTATTTCGGATATTCAGACTGTTCAAGGACGATCAGCCGCAAGGCGGCCGAATCTGAGCGAATGAGGCGTCCTCCCGGACGCCGCAGTGAGCGAACGATGAAGGCCAACGCCGCGGATGACGTCCTTCAACAGTCTGGTAAGGAAAACCACGGAGGCTGTCACGTGCCCAAAGTTATCGGTTATGTGTGGAGTATCAATCGCGGCATCTCCCGGACCCGGTCGCTTCCGTATGTTCGCGACATTCAATCCAATCATCGATGAGCATTCAGCATCTTCCCGAATTCGACCTTGATCCGGCTCTGCCGATCGCGTCACGCTTTATCGAGCGGGGGATCGGGAGCTTTCGGGAGGCGGCGGAATATATTCGCGATCTTCCGTACGGCCGGAATTCCGATCGCGCGGATTATCACCTGACGCTGATCGAAGGGCGCGGAACGTGCAGCACCAAGCATGCGCTGCTGGCGGCGCTGGCCGCGGAGCATGGCACGGCGGTGGACCTGATGCTCGGAATCTATGAGATGAACGAGCGGAATACCCCCGGCGTTGGAGCGGTGCTTGATCGTTACGGGCTTGATGCGATGCCAGAAGCGCACTGCTATCTCCGCTGCGGGGAAACGCGGATCGATCTGACGCGAAATGTGATCGCCGAGGAGTCGATTGAGCGATTTCTGCATGAAGAACAAATCTCGCCGGAGAATATCGGCGCATATAAGGTTGAATTACACCGGAGAATAATGGCCGAATGGGGAAATGGGCGAGGGGCTGGCGATCTCTGGAATATCAGAGAGGAATGTATCGAAGCGCTTGGAAATCCCCGGTGATGATAGTTCATTCCGGAGACTATTCTATGATGGCGGATGATGACTGCGTTCCCCAATCTCTCGCTCGGCCGGACCACGCCGGCACAGATCGAGCGGATGTTCCAGCACCACGAGCATCCCGACTGGCCCGCCGATTTCGATTGAACGCGCATCCCGCCCGATCGTGATTATCTGTTCCCGCCGGACGAATCTCCCGGAACTTCTCCTATCTTTGCGGCTTGACGTTTCCAGCGGAATCCGTGCCCGGCCTCAATCCCTGAAGCTCGATTCGCGGCGTTCCGCTCGGTTCCCGTATCTGTTGTTCACGATCGGCCCTTTTCCCGGGATGTCCTTTCCCGCCGGAAGCCACGGCCAGGGCATCGTTCATGAAAGCATATCATTCCCTCCTGATCCTTCCGTTTGTGGCCCTGGCGTTTGTGGCCTGCGCCCCTTCCCGCGCGGCCATGAAGTCCGGCGCGGCGGATGTTTCGGCAATGGAAGCTGATCCTTCCTCACGGCTCGACAGCCTGGCGGCGCTCTCCAGCGGAAATTATATCCATCTCTATGTCGGCCCCTGTTTCGGCAAGTGCGAGGGGTATGTCTCGATCTATCGCCAGTCCCCGGCCACATTCTATGTGTACGATGCCGAGGGATGGCGCTACGATGAGGTCGCCCGCGTCGATCTTCTCCGCCGTCTCCGCGCGCCGATGAACGATGACGATGCCGACGCAGTTCTACGCCTTGCGCGCGATGCCGGGGTGATCGATCTGATGAACGATTCCACGCACATGATCACCGATCAGCCCTCCATCTGGGTTCGCGCCAGAATCGATGGGAAGATAGTGAAGGTCGATAACGCATATCTGGGGGGAAAGCTCTATTCGGAGAATGAGCGGGCGCGGTACAATGATTACGCGAAAATCCGCTCCGTGCTTCTCGACCCTCTCTATACGGCAAAAGCCTCCGCTCCGGGCCATTGAACTGGACGGGGCAATCCATGGTAATTCAAATCGATGGCGATGAAAACTGTACAGTTATTGAAGCTGGCGCACGCACGATCCGGCGATAAAGGCGATGCCGGCAACGTCGGCGTGATCGCGCGGAAGGCGGAATGGTATCCGATTATCGCGGAGGCGCTGACCACCGCGCGCGTGAAGGAGCATTTTCGCGGAATCTGTCACGGCGCTGTGGAGCGATTCGAGCTGCCGAACCTCTGGGCGCTCAATTTCCTTCTGCACAATACGCTCGGCGGCGGCGGCACGGTCTCGCTGAAGCTCGACGCGCAGGGGAAAACTCTCTCCTCGGCGATGCTTCGGATGGAGATTGACGTGCCCGATGATCTCGACGTCTGATATCCCGCATCAGAACGGTTCCCCCCGTCCGCGCGATATCGGGGAGATTGAACAATTCCATTTTCATTCGCTGAACCCAAACCAATGTCAGACAGCTCGTACTCCGCCTCCACGCACGACGAAGCGGCGCAGCTTCGCGCCAAAACCATCGAGTTCTTTATCGGCCAGGGGATTCTTACCTTCGGCGATTTCACCCTGAAGAGCGGGAGAAAATCCCCCTATTTCTTCAATACCGGATCGCTCTGCTCCGGCGGACAGCTTGCCGCGTTGGGAAAGCTCTATGCGGAGTTCTTCTCGTCCGTCCAGGAGTTTTCGACCGCCACTGTCCTTTTCGGCTCCGCGTACAAGGGGATTCCGATTGCCGTGGCAACGGCCGTGGCGCTGGCGGGGACCGGTCGCGAGGATATCCGCTCGGTAAGCGACAGGAAGGAGGCAAAGACGCACGGTGATGCAAGCTCCTTCCTCGGCGTACTGAAGCCGGGGGATAAGGCGGTGATTCTCGATGACGTCATCACAACCGGCGGGACCAAGCTGGAGGCGGTTCAGAAGCTCCGCGATGCGGGCTGTGAGCCGCTTGGCTTTATCATCGCGTTCGACCGTGCCGAGCCGATCGATTCTTCGGGGCGGACCGCGCGCGAGGTGTTCGAGGCGGAGACCGGGCTGCGTGTCTACGCGCTTGCATCGATCCACGACGCGATGGTGGCGCGGCCTGAGTGGAAGGGGAGCATTGAATCGTACATGGAGAGCTGCGCGTGATCCGGTTCCCGCAACTGTTCCGCTCCCTTGCCGTTGCCGGTCTGACGATGCTGGCCGCCTGTAATGGTGGCCCGGCCGACCGGCCCGGCACGTTGCCGGATACCAGTAAGCGGGTTCATGGCACCCTGCCGGCGGGACGGTTCCAGCTTCCGACGCGGCACACGCCCGTCCCCGATTTCTATATCACGCTTCCCACCGGGTACAGGATCAGGGACGTGGGGCGGATGCCGAACGATGAATATTATATCATCCGCTCGGACGATCCCAGCCTTACCGATACCGTGGCGCTCACCCCCGGCTATCTCCGTTTCTACGTTGGCGTGAACGCTGAGACCTGGATCGATTCCGGCGTTGTCAGAACCAACGACAGCATCACGCTGGACGGCCAGCAGGTGCTGCTGAAGGGGTGGACGGAGCATATGCCCAACGGCGCGCCCTATTTCAATCGCGAGATATCCTCCTCGAATTTCTTCGTCTCCCGCTTCCCATCCTTCGCGAAGTATCCTCTTAATATTCACGTCTATGCTGGCGGCCTCGATTCCACGCGAGTGGAGGAGCTGATGACCGCAGCCAGGACGCTGAGTCTTAAGCAGTAGACCGGAACCGTACCTCCGTACCCGACACATCATCCTGGTTGCGTATGAAACCGATCTCTCTCGTTTTCCTCATCTCCATTCTGACCATCGGCGGTTGCGTCCCGCGCAAGGACCGTAGCGGCCTTCTCAAGGGGATCAAGACGGCCCAGGTGCGTCTTGATCCGCGGCACACTGAACTTCCGCCGCTGGAGATCACCGTGCCCGACGGATTTGTGGCATCGTGGACAAAGGAAGCCAAGTACGATCAGTTCTACATCTTCAACCCCGCCGACACCGGCGATGTACAGCATGCGATGCTGGTGGTGGAGGTAACCCCGTATCCGCCACGGCAGATCCCTGACTCCGCCAAGTTCGAGAAGAGCCGAGGTGGAATCGGCGGTATCGATGTGGACTGGCGGGAGCTGACCATCATCGATGAAATCGACAGCGCGAAGCTCTATCAACGGGAGATGACGACCGGCGAAGTTTTCAAAAAGGGGGGAGGAACGTATGCCGACAAGGGGATTGCCTTCCATGCCTTCGTGGTCGGGAGCGATCCGAAACTCGTCGAAAAACTGACCGCCGCGGTGGAAACCGTAAAGGTATTGCCGGCCAGGCCGAACCTGTGATGATGCCGAGTCATCTCTTCAATATCCTTCTTGTCTGCGTCTGCGCGCTGGCGTTTGCGCCCGCCCGGACCTGGGCGCAGACTGGCGCCGATTCGCTCAGGATCGAGAGCCGGATTGCGCTTGAGCGTTCCGATCTGTCGTTTGCCGCAAGCGCGCGTTTTATGCTTCTCCGTGAACTGGGGGAGCGGGATATCCGCGGCGTGCGCGATCTGCTCGCCTTCATGGGACGCCGCCGTTCGCCCGACGGATCATCCTGGCTTTCCCCCGCCGAGCGCCTGATTGCTGAAACGATCGCCGCCGATACCCTCCTCGTCCGCAATTTCTCCCGGCTGGAATCGCTCCTTTCAACCGCCGCCATCGGTCCCCGGCAGAGCATGCTCTTCAACGACAAGCTCTATGCACGCCAGCAGGAAGTGTTGAAGCGCGATGCGGATGTTGTTGCCTCCCGATTCGATCAGTTCGGGCCGTCGGCGGTGGAGCGGGTGTTTTACAACCTGCTGATCAACAACCAGTTCAGCCGCGGCTACAGGGCGCAGGAGGAGCTGAACAACCGGATCGACACGTTTCAGCGGCATCATCCGGCGGAGCCGCTGGCGCAACTGGCGGGAGAGTATTTCAGGAAGATCTACTGGGAGGTCGATTACGGCGCCGGGTTCATGGCCGGTTACACCGTCGGCACGTTCGATAAACGGCTTGGCGAACGGCTGAACCTGTTCCACGGCCCGGTACTCTCCGGCGAGCTTTATTTCCATAGAATCACGATGGCCGGAACGGCGATGTTCGGCACGGCAAGGGCGCCATCCAGTTTTGTGGCGGGCGGGGAGGAGTGGAATCATGGCGATCTGCCGTGCGTCACGATGTCGCTCGATTTCGGCTACGAGATCCGTACGGGCCGTTTCGCCATCACGCCGATGGCGGGGATCGCGGGCCTTTCGGTGATGAGCGCTGATTCCGGAGCCGCGGGTTCGCTGCCGCTTGGCGATACGCACACCAGGATCGGCTACGATGTTGCCGCGATCGTCGGCTACCGGATTCCGTCGGATGTGGGGCCGCATATCGATCTTCGCTTCGTTGTCGGCCGCCGCTGGACCGGGCTGGGGGATTACGACCCTTCGTTCGCCGGATCGCTCTGGTATCTTCATCTCGCGTTCGCGTTGATTCAGCGGCCGTATCGTGGTCGGTAGAATCGGCGGCTTTTGCCTACTATTACTGTTGAATTACTACAGATGTTGAGACTGTTCAAGGACGATCAGCCGCAAGGCGGCCGCATCTGAGCGACTGCGGCGTCCTTTAACAGTCTGTCGTTCCGGGCGGGATTAGCGGCGCGCTGGCGCCAGGGATGGACTATTCGTGGGATCGCATACTACGCTTCTTATTACGCTGCTGATCGGCGCATCCAGCGGCCTTTCCTCGGGGATGTTCGGCATCGGCGGCGCGCTGCTGGCAACGCCGCTTCTCAAGATATTCGTCGGGCTGCCGGCCGTGCTGGCGCTTGCCACGCCCCTTCCGGCCGCAATCCCCTCGGCCATTTCCGGCACGATGGCCTATGGAAAGAAGAAGCTTCTCCGCTTCGACGTTGCATGGCGCATCCTGATCCCCGCGATCCCCGGAAGCCTGATAGGCTCCTATATCACCCGGTTCACCCCCGGCGCCGTGCTGATGGTCGCCACCGGGGTGATGGTGATCTACACCGCCTATTCCTTCCTCCGTCGTGGATTGCGGAAGGAGAGCGTGGAGGAGGCTGATCTGGAGGCATCGGAGCTGACATTTGGCCCGGCGGCGTATGGATGGTTTGCGTTTGCCGGCTTCCTCTCGGGGTTTCTGGCAATTGGCGGGGGGATGGTTCTGGTTCCGGCGATGGTGAAGATTGTCGGGCTGTCGCTGAAGCAGGCGCTGGGGACATCGCTCCTCTGCGTGGCGGCTCTGGCTGTTCCCGGCGTGATCGTCCACGGACTTTCCGGGCATATCGACTGGATGGTGGCGCTGATCCTCTCAGTCACGGTGATCCCGATGAGCTACCTTGGCGCCAGCATCGCCACCCGTATCAAAAGCGCGACCCTGTCGAAAATATATGGTGCGGTAATGTTGGCCTTCGCGGTTTATTTTATCATATCAAGTCTCCTGGAACGTTGAATCTAAGCACGATCGCTCCCCGTTCCGGAAGCCCGATTCCAACGCACTAACCAGTTACCGGCACCGATGCTCTGCCTCAAAGTACCGTCGCAAACCTCATGGGTTCAAGCGGCACAATCCGATCTCGATAAAGTTCTGCTGGACCACGCGCATTGCGAGAAGAAGGCAGCGGTCAACGCCATGGCCCTTATCAGCCGCTATCCCGGGCGGGAGATGCTGGTGCGGGAGATGATCGCGCTGGCGAAGGAGGAGATGGAGCATTTCGGGATGGTGTACGAGATCATCAAATCGCGTGGCGGCGAGCTTGGCCGCGATCCGGGCGATCCCTATGTGCAGGCGCTTCACAAACTGGCCCGTCCGAACGAGCCGGAGCGGATGCTCGATCTCCTGCTGATTGCCGCGCTCGTGGAGGCGCGCTCGTGCGAGCGGTTCTCGATGCTAAGCCACCACGTTCCCGATACGGAACTGCGGGGCTTCTACGCATCGCTCCTTGCCTCGGAGGCCGGGCACTACCGGATGTTCTTCGATATCGCTCGGGAATATTTCCCGGAGCAGGATGTGCGCGATCGGCTGGAGGAGCTGGCAACGCGCGAGGCGGAGATCGTCATGGCGCTGGCCTCCGAGCCGAGCATGCACGGATAGCGGACGCCGGTGTACGGCTACCGCGTTATCATTCATCGATCAACTCATGAATTATGTCCGCCTTCTTCTGATCCTGGCCGCGTGTATCGTGGCCGGTGGAAGCGCGTCCGGCCAGCCGCTTGACACATCTCTTGTCGGCGAGTGGGACGTGGTGGGAGGGACATCACCGGGAGGTGTGCCATACAACGGAACGCTGACAATCGATACAAGCGGTCGCATCTACACGCTCTTCTGGAAGGTCGGCATAACGCGGTATTCGGGGATGGGGTTCTATCAGAACGGCCATCTCTTCGTCGGCTGGGGCTTTCAGAACGATTACGGCGTGATCCTGTACGATCTTCTCACCGATGGCTCCATCTACGGCCGGTGGGCATTTTTCGGCGATGGGCGGATCGGCAGCGAGCGAGCGGTCCGAAGCCCGTTTTCTCCCAGCGACAGCCTGGGAACGCTCTACAACGTGTTCGGCGTCAACCCCGATGTCTCGCAGTACTGGGGATCGTTCTCGGTGTTTGGGCTGAGGGATATCTTCAGGTTCCGATGGTCGGTCAGGGGGCAGGCGCTTCGGGGCGTCGGCCTTCGCGTCGGCGATCAGATCGTCGCGGGCTGGGGAGGAGGGCCATATAATAATTTCGGCGTGATGGAATACGAGATTTCAGGCGACAAGGGGATCGGGCGGTGGACAGTGCCGGATACCGAACTGCTGGGGCGGGAAACGATTATCCGGCGGACGATACGGACATCGGATGGTCAGTAGGGGGAATTCACGAATTCCTCCCTGAATTTATCATGGGGAATTCACGAATTCCTCCCTGAATTTTCCCGG
>JBDSJW010000358.1:0-4395 GCA_039917235.1 Kapaibacterium sp. (SeqCode)
TGGGACCCGGCGTTCGCCGATATCTACCACGTGTTTCAGGAGCCGAAGGATCTCCGCCTGATCGATTTCGGCTCGGTCGATGACGTGGCGGCGCTGCACCGGGAGATAGCGGCGGCCGATGCGGTGATTATGGCCTTTCCGAAGCGGGTGGAGGAGAAGCTGGGGCTTACCGATGAGATGATCGATCGGGAGTTCGGCGGCGTCTGCGTTACCCGGCTTGGCTTCCGTCCGGGAGATGATCACTCCGCCCACGATCTGAACTCGCTGGCGCAGAGCCATCTGCTGAAGATGCACATCCTCGACCGCACCGATGATATCATCGCGCCGCCGTTCCTTCCGGTCACGGGGATGTTCTTCTCCTATCATATCGCCATCACCGTCCTTGCCACGGCGCTCCGGCAGAAAGGGGAGAGCCGCCCCATCCAGAACTGGTGCTACCTGCAGGATGCCGTGGATCAGGCGCGCGATGCCTACTATCCCGCGAGCATTCAGGAGCGGACGCCGGCGACGTTCCTCCACAATGGCCGCTTCCCCTGCTACAACATCTACCGCACCGCCGACGGCGGCTATCTGGCCGTTGCCGCCGTGGAGCCGAAATTCTGGTCGCGATTCCGTGAGCTTACGGGACTTGCCGATCTTGACGACGGCGATGGTCTCTGCGATGGCGAGCGCGGCGCCGAGGTGAAGGGGATCATCCTCCGGGCCATCAAGGGGAAAACGAGCGATGAATGGCGGGCGATATTCCGGGGAGAGGATAGCTGCGTGGATCTGGTAGGCCCCTACACGGCCGGATGATGCCAGACTGTTGAAGGAGGTCATCCGCGGCGGCGGAGGACGTTTGAAACGTCCCCCGACATTCACCGTTCGCTCACTGCGGCGTCCCAAAGGACGCCGCATTCGCTCAGGTTCGGTCGCCTTGCGGCTGATCGTCCTTGAACAGTCTGAACATCGGGTAATTCAACAGTCTGTTCTACTGAAACGTGCCGCGACGGAATTCACCATCGCGGCACGCTGGTTTTTATGGGACCCATCCGGCCGAACCGTTATGCGAACCGCACCGAGTAGACGGGGGGAAGATTGTTGCCGATACAGCTCCAGGAATTCCCCTGATCCTCGGACACATATGCGTTCCCCGTGGTGCTGCCGAACGCAAGCCTGTCGCCGCTGATGTCCAGCGCGTGGCGGAAGACCACATCGTAGCTCCGTGCCTGCGGAAGACCATCGCGAAGCGCCTCCCAGCTTTTGCCGCCGTCCCGTGTCCGGCAGACGCAGAGCGAGCCCTGGATTGCCATCCGCTCGCCGTCGCTTGTTGCTGGGACAACCCAGGCTGTATCGGGGTTCTCCTCGTCCACCGCGATGGCAAAGCCGAAGTTTGCGGGGCCTCCCTCCTCCGTGACCTCTTCCCAGTCCGCGCCGCCGTTGTCGCTTCTGAAGATGCCGCCGTGATTCTGCTGCCAGAGCCTCTCCGGGTTCGATTTCGACGCGGCGACGAAATGCGGATCGTGGCCGACCGGGACGGAGGGATCGGGGAGGAACTCCGCGCGGAGCCCGTTGTTACGCGGCTCCCAGGTGGCACCGTCATCTGTTGTCTCAAAGACGCCGGCGCAGCTTATGCCGACCTGGACGCGGCTGCTGTCGCGCGGGTCCACGATAATCGAGTGGATGCCGGCGTAATCGCGCCCGCCGCCCATCCAGTATTTCTTCCGGCTGGGGTGATTCCAGAGCCCCTCGACCAGATTCCACGTATCGCCGCCGTCATCGCTTCGGAACAGGCCTCCCGGCTCGGTCCCGATATAGAGCCGGTTCGGTTTATCAGCACCGCCGCCGGCCATCACCCAGAGGTAGCGGACGGTGGCGGGGGTGCCATCGCCATTCTCCTCCCCCTCGGGATATTTCGGTGCCGGGATCTCCTCCCATGTCGCCCCGTTATCGGTGGAGCGGTGGAGCTTCTGCCCCCAGTGCCCATGATCGATGCCGGCCCAGAGCGTGCCGTTGCGCGAATCGACATAGGCGTAGGGGATGGGCTGGCCCTGGAACGCATGGCTCGCAAGATCCCATCCCGAATCGTTTTTCCTGAAAGTCATCAACCCTTTGCGGGTTCCCAGGAGCAGAGTATCACTTGCTGGTCGCATCAAATGTTCTGATGAATGGTGTATGGGAGCTTCCAACGGGAATGCTCAACGGAATGTTGCATGGTAAGGCCCGGATCATCGGGCCATCCCGTCACAGCTATCGGGGTGGCGGGGAACCTCATCCTCCGGAGAGGGCCTGCATAATATAGATCTGATCATCATCGGCAACGCGGTCAAGAAGGTGCCGGCGGTCGCTGACAAGATCATTGCTGATAAAGATGTTGACATGCTTGCGGAGCCCCCCCTGTTCATCGATGATATAGGCCGCAAGCCCGGGATGGAGCCGGTCCAGCTCCGCCACTACCTCCGCCACGGTGGTGCCGCCGACGGTGGTGGGCACAAGGGCGGGGAAGAACTTCCGCAGATGGCTTGTAAAGGAGATGCTGGGCATATCAGTAATAAACTTCGGTTCGGAATGAACGCGCCGCGCGCGCCGGACGATATGGTGAATGGAGCCGGAGCGGCTCTCTAATCGCCGGGACGGGGGACAACATAGCACACCGGCCGGGAGTTTTCCAACCGTGTTATCATCGTATGACAGTGGAGATCATCCCGGATTCGGCGCCCCGCGCTCCGGTCGGGGCCGGGACCGTCAGGGGATCTGCTCAATCCTCCGGGTCCGGCTTTTGAGCAGATCAATAATCTCCTCGCGGGAGGGATTTTCGCCGCTGAGATCGACGTAGTGATTGGCGAGAAGATCGTAGCGCCGGATCATCAGGAGGAACCAGATGACGAAATAATCGATTTTTTCGAAGACGATAGCCCCTTCATCGGCGTAGCGATCGCGGTTTGCGAGGAAATCGTTCGGCATCTCCGTCCAGTGACGGTTGGCCTTCAGGTGATGGCCGATATGATAGCCATCGTTAAAACAGCGGCGGTTATAGCTGCTGTTGATGCAGGTGATGCTGTTGCGATAGCAGTTGGCGGGATCGGCCGGATCGATAAACGCATGTTGCGCCCAGTTGCCGGACATCATCGCAAACCGCGTGAAGAGGAGCGGGATCACAAAGACGATCAGCGTTGCGCGCCAGTCCACGAAGAGGAGGGCCGCCACGGTCGTGTAGTAGCTGATTTCACCGGCAAGCATTCTCCTGCGGAGCACCGCCCGGTCGTGCCGCCGGAGGTAGACGGCCAGATCAGGCACCACACGGATCATAAAGCGGAAGAGATAGCGCCCGAAGTCCCCCAGGCTGTCGCGCTGGTAGCGCATGGTGCAGCTCAGATCATCATCCAGATTATTCTCCGGGTGGTGCATGCCGATATGGTGCGCGTAGTACGTATCGGGAGTTTCGCCGAACAGCGGCCCCAGAACCCAGGGGATATAGTGGCGCATCCAGGCATACCGCGGCCGGAACAGTCGTCGATGGCTGGTATTGTGGAGCATCAGGATAAAGGGGCCAAGGAAGACCCCCAGCACCAGTGCAAGGTAGATGCTCGCCAGCCACCAGGTAAGGATGCCGGGGATATAGAGGCTTACCGCGATCGGTATCACCGTGATGGTGAGGAGCGCCATCAGGCGGATAAAGGGGAGATCGCGGGGATCGTTGACCAACGGCACGGCCAGCCGAATGAAGAGCCCGGGGTGCTCATTCGGCTGATATGTGGGATCGGTCAGCACCAGATCCTTGACGCGATTCGGAATCATTGTTTCCATAGGCATGCCCAGCCTCTTTCAAATACCGTGCGAGATCAGTTCGGTAAGGGGACAAGGTGATAAAAAAGTGGATATGACCCTCGCGATTCCCTTGAACCGATCGCCATAGACCCGTTTCCATGCAACTTCGGCCGTGCCGGAGAAGATTGCAGTCTGTTTCCGGGGAGATGTCGTGGCCAGTTCGTGTCGCAATGCGATATAAATCGATCGTGATAATGGCATGGAACGGCAGGAAGAGGGGTGATAATGATCGGACGGGAGAGCCCTGATCACCCTCCCTCTCCCTTGGTCGTGATCTTGGAGACGGCGGAGGCGGAGAGGAAGCCGAGCAAGGAGCCAAGGACCACATCGAACGATTGCGTCACCATGTCGGTCTTCTTCTTATGGTCCATCGCCTCCTGTTTGAGCGTGGAGATGATAAACTCCTTGGTGGTGGTGTCCGCCAGTTTCGCGGCAAGGACATCCTCCTGCATGTCGAGTGCCGGGTTTACGTCCCGCGCCACAAAGGCGAGATAGCCGGTCGATACGAAGAGGAGTAGATAGACCGACAGTATCCCCCACCAGAGTCGGTTGTTGGGGGTGATCTTCATCGAGATGGTCGGGATATGG
>JBDSJW010000359.1:0-4410 GCA_039917235.1 Kapaibacterium sp. (SeqCode)
ATGAAGAGCAAGCAGGAGCCCAACTTCATCCCGTCGCGGTTGTTTATCTATTATAATGAGCGGGTGATGGAGGGGACCGTCAACGCCGATCCCGGCGCGATGATTCGCGATGGCATCAAAAGCGTCAGTAAACTTGGGGTCTGCCCCGAAACGATGTGGCCATACGACGGCAATCCATTTCCTGATGATCCGGGCG
Source organism: Kapaibacterium sp. (SeqCode) (assembly GCA_039917235.1). Taxonomy (GTDB): domain Bacteria; phylum Bacteroidota; class Ignavibacteria; order OLB7; family OLB7; genus JAFDZV01. The sequence goes on from JBDSJW010000359.1 coordinate 197, forward strand.
ATCAGTTCCCGGCCAACACACAGCTTACACACAAGCCAAGTCAGGCATGCTATACCGAGGCGGCCAGACATCAGGTGATAAGCTATCAGCGCCTTGTGCAGAATATCAGCCAGTTGCGCGGCTGTCTGGCGGCCGGATATCCGTTTGTGTTCGGCTTTACGGTGTATGAGAGCATTTACAACGACTCCGTTTCGCAGACGGGGGATATCTCCATGCCGGGGGATGGTGAGAGCATCGTGGGAGGGCACGCGATGCTGGCCGTGGGATACGATGACGCCACTCGCGTGTTTATCATCAGAAATTCCTGGGGGAAGGCGTGGGGAAAAAAGGGATATGGAACGATTCCCTACTCATACCTGAACGATTCCACGCTGGCGAGCGATTTATGGACGCTGAGAACGATCGAGGGATAATCACCAGGTTGTCTCCCCGCGTTTCCGGCTGAACAATCCGGTGATATCCCGACCGGAAACGCTCGACATATGCAATCCGATCATCGGCCGGAGGAGAATATCCTCCGGTCGATTACTCCACCACGCTCACCGATATTTTAAATTCCCGTTCCATTCCATCGCCGCTCGATTCCCAGCTTCGATGATAGCGAAGCGCAATTGTCTCATCGCCGGTTTTCTCCGCCTTGAATTTCCAGCTTCGCACCAGCTCATTGCCAGGTCGCGGATCGCCTTCGTCGTGCGTATCATCCATCAGCGAGCAGACTGGATGGACTATCGGCTCCAGCGTCCATCGATATCCCGCCGTGCCGCGCTCGTGCAGATCGATGCGGAGAATATCATCCCGCTTCAATGTGATCTGCCCGCCATTCGATTGTTCATCCACCGTTGTCATGATATTCCGGTCGTATTGTTTGAAGAGGCTTTTCAGGATCAATGCTAATAATGGCAAATCATACGCCACATGAGGCTGCAAAGGGGGAGATCGCCCGGGAGGGGGGCGAATTGTATTATCACGACCGCATGGCGACGTATTTTTTTATCGGCGGACTCATCCGGATAGATTGCGCCATACACTGCGCGTCGATCATATTCAATATCGTCCGTCGCATGATCCGATGCTCCCTGACGGAATTTTTCACCGCTCGACACCCATTGCCTCACCGTATATTAATCGCCTCGTGGTGCGCCTGATGCCGTGATATCGAATAATTTCCTTGAGCAATGAAGTTAACGGAGCGTACGATTCTTCTCGGCGTCAGCGTGGTGCTGATTGTGCTGATTATCAATGCCGTGCTCTCCTATCGCGATCTTACGACGCTGATTGAGAGCAACAGGTGGGTTTCGCATACGCATCAGGTTCTGAGCGAACTTGAGTCGCTGATATCGCTGATGAAGGATGCGGAAACGGGATATCGTGGCTTTATCATCACCGGCGAGGAAAATTATCTTGAGCCGTATAACAGCTCTGTCGGCGGCGTCCAGCGGCATATCAAAGCGATCGACAGCCTGGTTGTGGACAATCCCGCGCAGTTGCGGCATCTCGGCAATGTGCGCTTGCTGGTCGGCACGCAGTTCGAATTCTACGGCGGGAATATCACCAGAAGAAGAACCGAGGGGTTTGAGTCCGCGCGCGCCGTGGTGCTGACCGGCCGGGGAAAGCGGCTTATGGATTCGCTTCGCGGCGTTGTGGCGACGATGAACGGCATCGAGAGCGGATTTCTCCGCCAGCGCATTTCAGATGCGGAGGTCAGCAGCCGTCGCGCCATCACAACGTTTCTGATATCGAGCGTACTGGGGATCGTGCTGGTGCTGGCGGTTTATTTCCTGATGATGCGGGATATCCGCCGTCGCGCGGTGAACGAGCGGGAGCTGAAGGCCGCGCACGATCTGCTGGAGCAGCGGGTGGTGGAACGGACATCGGAGCTTGCGGAGGCAAATAAGGAATTGAGCAATGAGGTTGCCGAACGGATCAGGACCGAGCGGCAACTGAATCTTTTTACGAAGGAGCTTGAGCGGAGCAATCGCGAGCTTCAGGATTTTGCGTTCGTCGCGTCGCACGATCTTCAGGAACCGCTCAGAAAAATTCAGGCCTTCAGCGATCGCCTGATGACGAAGTTCGGTGTTGAGCTGGGGGATACCGGAAAGGATTATCTGAGCAGAGTACAGGCGGCGGCGTCGCGGATGCATGTGCTGATCAACGAGCTCCTCTCGTACTCCCGCGTCACCTCGCAGACGCAACCGTTTGTTGAGGTGGATCTTGAGAGCATCATCGCCGATGTCCTCTCCGATCTTGAAATCCGCATTCAGCAGACCGACGGCAGTGTGGATGTTGGCGTGCTGCCGCGGATCGAGGCGGACCCGCTCCAGATGCGGCAGTTGTTCCAGAATCTGATAGGCAACGGCCTGAAATTCCATCGCCCCGATGTTCCCCCGGTCGTTACCATCCGCGCCACGCAGGATGGGGATCGCGTTGCCATTACCGTGCAGGATAACGGCATCGGTTTCGATGAAAAGTATCTGGATCGTATCTTCACTCCCTTTCAACGCCTGCACGCGCGCGAACGTTATGAGGGAACCGGAATGGGTCTTGCCGTAAGCCGAAAGATCGTTGAACGGCACGGCGGTTCCATCGATGCCAAAAGCATTCCTGGCTCCGGCTCTACCTTTCATCTGAATATCCCGATTCAGCAACCGAAACAACAATAGACGCATGCCAACGAAACACGCGATTACGATCCTGATGGCCGATGATGACGCCGATGACAGGATGCTTGCCAAGGACGCGCTTGAGGAGAGCCGCGTTGCCAACAACCTCTGGTTCGTGGAGGATGGCGAGGAATTAATCGATTATCTTCTGCGCCGTGGAAAATTTACCGATCCCGCCACGTCGCCGCGCCCGGGGTTGATTCTGCTGGATCTGAACATGCCGCGCAAGGATGGTCGCGAGGCATTGCAGGAGATCAAGGCGCATCCCGACCTCCGGCGCATCCCGATTATTATCATGACCACCTCCAAGGCGGAGGAGGATATCTTCCGTACCTACGATCTCGGCGCCAGCTCGTTTATCACCAAGCCGGTCACGTTCGATCGGCTCGTGGAGCTGATGAAAGTGCTTGGAACATACTGGATAGAGTTCGTGGAGTTGCCAGGTAATGGTTCGGCCCAGGCGGATTGACATGGATACCATTAGAGTTCTTCTGATCGATGACGATGAGGATGATTATCTCATCACCCGCGATCTCCTCGCGGAAATAGAAGGGCAGTCGTTCGATCTGAAGTGGGTGGATGGCGGCGATGAAGGGCTGGCGATGCTGAAGGCCGGAGATTACGATGTCTGCCTGCTCGATTACAGGCTTGGCCCCGGCACCGGCCTTGAGCTGATGAGCGCGGCGCACAAACAGGGTGTCCACGTTCCGTTTATCCTGATGACCGGCATGAGCGATCGCGCAATCGATCTTCAGGCCATGTCCGCCGGCGCCGCCGATTATCTGATCAAGGGGCAGATCAACGCCGCGCTGCTGGAACGCTCCATCCGCTACTCGATTCAGCAGCATCGGATGATTGAGGCGCTCCGGCTCAGCGAGGAACGCCTTGGAGAGGCGCTCCGGATGAGCGAATCCCGCTTTCGCCGCCTCTCCGATTCCAATATGATCGGCATCATCGTCGGCTCGCTCGGCGGTCCCATTTCCGAGGCGAACGATGCGTTCCTTTCGATGGCCGGCTACTCCTGCGCCGATCTGGAAGCGGGCGCGCTTCAGTGGACCGCCATGACTCCCGAGGAATATCAGGCCGCCGATGCCGATGCGTTGCGGGAAATTGCATCGCACGGCGCCAGCCGGCCGTATGAAAAGGAATATCTCCGCAAGGATGGAACGCGCGTGCAGGTGCTGATGGGCCTTGCGCTGCTGGAGGGTTCCAGCGATACCTTTATCGCGTTTGTGCTCGATCTGGTGGAGCAGAAACGGATCGAGCGGGAACTTCACGCGGCAAGCAAAGCCAAGGATCATTTCCTTGCGGTTCTCAGCCATGAACTTCGCACGCCGCTGACGCCGGTCCTTTCACTGGTGCAGGTGCTGGAGGAGGATGAATCGCTGGCTGATGATACACGGGAGTTTGTCGATATCATCCGGCGGAATGTGGAACTGGAGGCAAGGCTTATCGATGATCTGCTCGATCTGACCCGCGTGATTCAGGGGAAGTTGATGCTTCAACTGGCGGAAATCGATGTTGAGCATGTCATCCGCCAGGTTCTCGATATCT
>JBDSJW010000360.1:0-3307 GCA_039917235.1 Kapaibacterium sp. (SeqCode)
GCGACCAGCGCCATGAAGATGGGCCAGCAGATAGGAATCACCGCGCGGCTCCAGCTTGGCGAAATCGCCCCGAGCGATATCCGTGTGGAAGCCTATTACGGCGAGATGGATGCCGAGGGGCTGGTGAGCAACGGCACCGCCACGCCGCTGACGCTGACCGGCAACGATGGCGGGCTTGCGATCTATGCCGGCGCAATCACGCTTGAGCGGGACGGACACGCGGGGCTTACCGTGCGGGCACTTCCGTGGCACGATGATCTTGCCAACGCCGCGGAGATGAACACGATAACGTGGGCGATGTAAAATTACGACGTTGCGAAGCTGGGGGACTCTTCCGAATCCATCGGGAGGTCATCCATCACTCGATGATATTCAATGAAAGGATGCTCATATCGGGCATCCTTTTTTTATGGAGCGGAAGCCCCAACCCGCCCCACAAACACCGCTCCACGTAACATACTTTGACCACTTATACCCCCTCCTTAACAATTCGGTAACACTGCCATAACATGGCCATAACACACCGCCGATATGTTTGCATGCATTGAATCGCACGGCAAATGGAATAGCCGCACGCATTCGAACATCCCCCGATTTCCCCGATAGAACGGGACCAGCCCACCCGGCTCATGTCGGACCCGGAATCGTACCAGCAGACTTACTTACCGTTCGCGCGGAGTTCGCGAACTCATTCACGTAAAATCTCTAAGGAACGTATGAACCGATCAGCTATGGTTCTGCTCGCGGCCCTTGTGCTCGGCAGCGGTGTCGCCCACGCTCAGACAGATAATCAGCCCGATGGAACAACGGCACAGACCGCGCCGACTCCCGAGGAACTGAAGGATGCGATGGACGGTCTCGGCGATCGTGTTACCACGCTCGAAACCGACGTCGATAAGCTGAAGTCCCTTAAAATATCCGGCTACGTTCAGGCCGACTGGCAGCACTACGACCAGTCGTCGAACCAGGGGCGCGTTGTCCCCGGCTATGTGGCCCCGACGAACGCCAACGGCACCAACGTCGCCACGTATCCCGCCAAGAACCTCTTCACGGTCCGTCGCGGCCGCGTGAAGATTCAGAGCAAGCTTGGCGACTGGATGAACGCCGTGATCCAGCCGGACATCACCGAGAACGGGTTTGCGCTGAAAGAGGCCTATGTGGAGCTGTCCCCCTTCTCCAGCCCGATCCTGATGATCACCGCGGGATCGCAGAACAGGCCGAACTACGAGGTGGAGGTCTCCTCGTCGGCGCTTGAGGCGCTGGAGCGCTCGCAGGTCACCAAGGCGTTCTATCCGAACGAGTACGATCTGGGCCTCCAGCTCAGCACCCGCTACGAGCTGTTCGACGGATTCGATCCGAAGCTCCAGGTCGGCATCTTCAACGGCCCCGGCCCATCGCCGGAGACCGATTCCTACAAGGATATCATCACCCGCCTCACCTTCCCGATTCCGTTCGGATCGGAGTCGCCGGTGCAGGCCGATCTTGGTGTGTCGCTCTACTACGGCGGCGTTCCGCAGCTTGGTGATTCGGTGAAGAAGACGGTTGGCGAGACGACCATCAACGTGGCGAACGACGCCACCGGCAGCATGGCCGGCTTCGGCAACAAGGAGAACTTCAACATCGAGGCGCAGATCTTCCTGGACATCCTGCCGATCGGCGGAACGATCATCAAGGGGGAATTCATGACCGGCCGCCGCCCGACGCTCAACACCGTTGCCACCTCGGCCACGGTCGGCACCAAGAAGGATTCGCTCGGGAAGGATATCGTCAGCATCACCCCGGGCGCGGCGGCTTCCAACCTTCAGATCCGCAACCAGTCAGGCTTCTACGCCTACTTCATCCAGAACATCGCCTCCGATCTCCAGATCGTTGCCCGCTACGACATGTTCGATCGGAACACCGATCTGGCAGGCACGCAGGTGACGAGCGCCGGCGACGCGGCATCATCGGTTCTTGGAATCGGCGTGAACTACTTCTTCGGGAACATGCGCTTCTCAGTGCTCTATGAGATGCCGAAGTTCGCCGCAAGCGAGAACATCCAGACCGATCCGGCCACCAAGAAGCCGGGCGATGATTATCGCACGATGGATCTGAAGGACAACAAGACCACGGTCCGCCTTCAGTACAAGTTCTAGCGTAGGGGCAGGTTTCAAACCTGTCCCGTGCATGGGGATATGGGCGGGTTTGAAACCCGCCCCGACGGGCAGTGATGCTACATCCGTTCTCAATACACACTGAATCATACAAATCTATCATGTATAAGAAAGCAATTCTCTCGATCGCGGTGCTGGTTGCAGCGATCGCCTTCTACGGCTTTATGAGCCTTGACGTGATCACCGTGAAGGGCTCCGACACGATGGTGATCCTGGCGCAGCGCTGGGCCGAAACCTATCAGGCGAAGCATCCCGGCGTACAGATCCGCGTCTCCGGCGGCGGATCGGGAACCGGCATCTCGGCGCTGATCAACGGATCGACCGATATCTGCGACGCATCCCGCTCGATGACCGCAGCCGAGAAGAACTCGCTGAAGCAGCGGTTCGGCTCCCCCGGCGTTGAAGTGCGCGCGGCGCGCGATGGCGTCACCATCTACCTCAACCCGTCAAACCCGGTGAAGCAGCTCTCGATGAGCCAGCTCAAGGGGATCTTCACCGGACAGATCACCAACTGGAGCCAGGTTGGCGGTCGCGCCGGACGGATCATCCTCTATGGCCGTGAGAACAGCTCGGGCACGTACGGATTCTTCAAGGAGCATGTGCTGAAGGGGCAGGATTTCGCCTCCTCCACGCAGACGCTTCCGGGAACGTCGGCAATCGTCAACGCGGTGGTGAAGGACCCGAACGGCGTCGGCTACGGCGGGTTCGGCTACAGCAAGGGTGTCCATGTCTGCGGCGTGAGCGCAACGGACGGCGGCGCGGTCTATACGCCATCGGAGGAGACGGTTCGCAATGGAACGTACCCGATCAGCCGGTTCCTCTATATCTACCTGAAGAACCGCCCGACCGGTGAGCTGAAGAACTATATCGACTGGATTCTCTCCGATGAAGGCCAGAAGGTGGTTCGCCAGGCTGGATACTTCCCGATCAAGTAACCTGACATCACACGCAACCGGCCTGCCGTGGGCCGGCAACGTTACGAATCACAACGCGGCTCGGGGTATCTCGGGCCGCGTTGTATTTTCACCCCGCTCATGGGCCAACGGCACGCATTTCGGCCTCGGACTTGCTGGTGTAGAGGAGCGCCCGGTAAAAATTCCGCGCGCGACCGGACAAGTTGATCTACTCTTTACATGCGCCCAACATTCCCATAG
>JBDSJW010000361.1:0-8448 GCA_039917235.1 Kapaibacterium sp. (SeqCode)
CTCATGCCTGCTCTCCCACTCCCCTGTAGTGATATATCGATCCTGATACCATGCCGCCGCATCCTCGGTTTGGTTAAGCTGAGGTCGTCCCTGAAAAGGCTTCATCCCTTTGGTTACAATCAGCACAAAGTCGCAGTTCCTCCTAGGATCAGTATAAATAATTACGGCCGCAACACGCAATTCATGGATACCGATCAACCACGTATCTTCATCTATGGATTGCACCCGAGCGCTTGCTTGGTGAGGACCATCACACCACCGGAGATGATCATTGCACTCTGCTTGAGCAAGATTGTCCATGAGCCGGACTATTTCGTGCTTATCAAGTACATACTTCACTCTGTCCATTTCATTCGGGAACGAAGCAGCAAGAGTTTGGCGAAAGCTCTCAAGGTAATGGACAGGCGGTTTACTATTTCTGAGGCGTATATAGTCCTTAATTTCCTTAATTGATTGGAATCGTTTCTCGGGACTATTAGCAAGACACTTCTCTACCACCTCATCGATAATCAAAGCTTCCGGGATAGACTTCGTCAGTTTTTCACGATCAGTTCCATGATTAATAGATCCAGTTACATACCATTGACAAATTTGCCCGAGTGTATAGATATCCATTGTTACATGCGCCAGTATCCCTTTCGTGGCCTGTTCTGGTGCCGAGAATGCAAAATTCGCAACGCGCTCGTCCTCACGTGTCGTTGCCTGCAGAGAGAATTTTTCAGGATGATAGTCCGCAATGCCGAAGTCAGCAAGCACAAAAGATTTACCGTTAATAAGAATATTATCCGGCTTCAAATCACGATGAATAATGCCTTGCTCATGGATATACTCCAGCGAGTCAGTGAGAAATCCGAAAAATCGATTTAGATCTTCGTAAGATGGCGGGGAATCAGCAGGACGATCAAGCGCTCCATTATAGCGCCGCATAACAATCATTGGATAAGACACACCATTAAGCAGGCATTCTTGGTAGTGCAAAGCACGACACACATACTGATTTTCCGGAAGCTGAATAGTGTTCCAATACTCAGCACGAAATCTGGTAAGCCGTGCAGGTTCGGAGCCGGCGACAAGGAACTTCACCGCCACACGGGTTCCATGAAGTTCCGCAGCATATACGGCACCATTCCCTCCTGCACCCAACCGTGTGCTGATAACGATCTCTCCGAGAGAGGACGGAACGATGTTACGGCTGTCCAAGGCACTTTGAAGATGTTCCGGCGATGGAGTACGTCTTCGGGCCGAGCGAGGCTTTGCTAGTTTTGGAGATTGTTCAGTGTTCATAAGGCCTAATCATTTTGACATCATGTCGAACGCCATAGTACTCCGTTGGATATCCAAAGCTGAAGACAATACGTCTTATTACCATCAAGGACTCAAGTTACATCACGTTATACGAATAAGACGGACGAACATAGATGTCAGCTAAATAGCATTTAGTGGATGATGCCGCCCCGGGATCTACTCCATCGTCGTCTTCACCCCGGTCACAGTGAACGATTCGGCCGTGAGATTTTCGACGGCAAGCAATATCAGGGCAATTGGGATGGTGATGCTCCGTTTCACTGCTTCTTCCCCCCCGTCACCGCGCCGCCGGTTCCCCTCCGCACCTTGCTCTCCATCGATGCCTCCGGCGCGGACACAACAACCCTCCGCACCTTGCTCTCCATCGATGCCCCATTGGTGCCGTGCCGCCGCGCAACGCTCTTCATGGATGCCTGCACCACCGGCGTGGTCTTCGCCGCGCGAACGCTCGCGGTCCGCTTCTTTGCAACCGTTTTCTTTTTCGTCCCCTTCTTGACCACCGTCTTCTTTTTCGCGGCAGGTGTTCCGGCGGAAGCCCCGGTCCCGGACACGCCATTGCCGGCCGATAGAGAAATCCCCGGCGAAAAGGCGGAGAGCGCAAGCATAACGAACAGCACGGCGAACGTTTTCATCATCGATCGTGTTTAAAAATGGGTCGTCATCGCGACATGGATATCGGGGGAAGGGAGCCGGGATGAATATATCATCCATTCGGAAGATCCGCATGGGATAACTGTCGGGGGACGTTTGAAGCGTCCCCCGACAGCGTCATCGGCGGCGGCAGCTTTTCTCCCATTCGAAGCGCGTTTTGCTTACCTTTGCGCGTCTCCCTCTTCATCTTCCGAACAGGCTATCGAACATTCCCTCCTCCCTCGGGATCAACAACTGAATCATGAATATAGCAGTACTACTCGGCGGCACGTCGCCGGAACGGCACGTTTCAATGGCGAGCGGCAAAGGCGTTGCCGAGGCATTGAGCGCGGCCGGCCATACGGTCTCGGTCTACGATGTGGCGCTTGGCGTCGATGCGCTGATAGACCCGGCAACGCTCCGGGTTCCTGACCAGCTTGCCCCTTCCACCGATGAGCTGGAGGGCCTTTCCAGCCGCCAGATCATCAGGGCCATCGAACTTCTCCCTGATGATATCGACGTGGCCTTTATGGCGCTGCACGGCGCCCCCGGCGAGGATGGCACCGTCCAGTCGATCCTGGAACTGCGGGGCATCCCCTATACCGGCTCCGGCGTTCTGGCATCCGCGCTCGCCATGGACAAGGCGATGAGCAAGCGGATATTCCAGCACTACGCCGTCCCCACCCCCCGCTGGTTCCAACTGGAGCGTGACGAGGCATCGTTCGCCGAGCTCTGCTCCAGCGTCGATTACTATACCGCGTACCCGGTGGTCGTAAAGCCGAACGATGGCGGATCGACCGTGGGGTTGACAATCGTCAACGATCAGAGCGGGCTGATGGAGGCGTATCGTCTGGCCGGGCTGTACGGAAAGACCATTCTGTTCGAGGAATTTATCGAGGGGCGCGAGCTTACGGTGGCCGTGCTGGGGGATGAGAGCCTGCCGATCGTGGAGATCAGGCCGAAGAGCGGCATCTACGATTACACAAACAAGTACACCGCTGGACGGACGGAATACTTCTGCCCCGCGGTCATCCCCCGCGATCTGGAGGAGGAGCTGCGGGAACTGGCGCGGCGCGCACACACGGCCCTTGGTTGCACCGGCTACAGCCGCGTCGATTTTCGGCTCGATCCGGACGGGATGCCGTTCTGCCTGGAGGTGAACACGCTCCCCGGAATGACCGCCACCAGCCTGGTCCCGAAGGCCGCCGCCGCCGCCGGGCTTGGCTACGGAGAGCTGTGCGAGCGGATCATCAACCTTGCGCTGCATCCGGTCAGGACGGAAGCCTGACTCCCAACAGACTGTTCAAGGACGTCATCCGTTGTAATTCAACAGTCTGAGCATCTGTATCCGCCCTGAAGTAACTCCGCAAGGCAGTTAAACGTTTATATGGGGGAGCGGGTCGGAACTCGCTGATTTACGACTCGATCCCCCTTTCCATCAACTTTCTGCGGGATGTACCATGAAACGATTTCTTTACGTATCCCTTATCCTTGCCCTCTTCTCGGCCGGAGCCGCGATTGCGCAGGAGCCGACGATCATTGCGATCTTCCCGCTGAAGAACCTTGGTGGCGAGGTGATCTACGATAGCCTGAGCTGGAAGTACGCCGATTCGCTGGAAGCATACCTCAATTCCAAGGCGGAATCGGGGAAAGTCTTCAAGATGATCTCCATGGATGATCTCCGCGATCAGATGCTGGCTCAGAACGTCGATATCAAAAGCCCGAGCTACGAAACCGATATCTGGAAGATCGTGAAACTCCTCGGCGCCAAGAAGCTGATCTGGGGCACCTACCTGGTGAAGTACGACCGGGCAAACCTGGACCTGAAGGTTTATGATGTAAGGACGATGATGTACGACATGACCAACTTCGCCCCAAAACTCCGCGCCCCCTATACCGATGCGCTCTCCACGGTCCAGGCCGGCGGAGATAAGATTCTCCCGGCGCTGAAGTAACGGTCAGCCGGAAGCCCGCATAAGCACTGCATGCACTCAGACTGTTCAAGGACGATCAGATGCAAGGCGGCCGAATGCGAGCGAATGAGGCGTCCTCCCGGACGCTGCAGTGAGCGAGCATGAAGGCCAACGCCGCAGATGACGTCCTTCAACAGTCTGGTAGCGAAGGGGAGTATCCTTGTTTGGATGCTCCCCTTCGTTCATTATCTTGGCGCCATAACAAATCTCCTCGCAGTCACACTCTCCGATAAACCCCATGGCAAAGAAGAAATCGGTCCGCGCCGAACCCTCCCGAAACGGCTCCGCGGGCGATACCGTTCCCGAATCATCGATCACCTCGGTCATGGTGGAGGATCGGGTATTCCCGCCGGAGAGTGGATTTTCCGGCGAGGCTCGCGTCAAATCGCTGAAGGAATATCGGCGGCTGGCAAAACGCGCGGCAGCCGATCCCGAGAGCTTCTGGAGCGACATCGCGGAGGAGCTTACGTGGTTCCGTCCCTGGAAGAATGTGCTGAAATGGAAGCCGCCAGCCGCAAAATGGTTCACCGGCGGACGCACCAATATGAGCTATAACTGCCTGGACCGGCATCTGGACGGCTGGCGCCGCACCAAGGCCGCAATCATCTGGGAGGGGGAACCGGGGGAAGTCCGCACGCTGACCTACGGCCAGCTCCATCATGAGGTATCGAAGTTCGCCAATGTCCTCCGCTCGCTCGGCGTGAAGAAGGGGGAAACCGTGGCGATCTACATGGGAATGGTCCCGGAGGCCGCAATCGCCATGCTGGCCTGCGCGCGGATCGGCGCCATGCACAATGTGATCTTCGGAGGGTTCAGTGCCGAGGCGCTTCGCGAGCGGATCAACGACTCCAACGCGAAAGCGCTTATCACGCAGGATGGCGCGTTCCGCCGCGGGACGGAGGTGGCGCTGAAGCCCGCCGCCGACGGCGCGCTGGAGGGGACGCCGACCATCACCAGCGTCGTGGTCCTCCGCCGTACCGGAAGCGATGTGACGATGTCCGCCGGACGCGACCACTGGTGGCACGAGCTAATGTCCTCCGCGTCCGCCGTCTGTCCCGCCGAACCGTTGGACAGCGAACATCCCCTCTACGTCCTCTACACCTCGGGATCGACCGGCAAGCCGAAGGGGATCTATCACACCCTTGGCGGCAACATGGTCTGGAGCTACTACACCAGCAGGATGGTCTTCGATCTCCGCGATGAGGATATCTACTGGTGTACCGCCGATATCGGCTGGGTGACCGGCCATGCCTACGTGGTCTACGGCCCGCTCCTCAACGGCGCCACCACGCTGATGTACGAGGGGGCGCCCAACTGGCCGGAGCCCGACAGGTTCTGGGATATCATCGAGCGCCATCGCGTCTCCATCTTCTATACAGCTCCCACCGCCATCCGCTCCTTTATGCGCTGGGGGGAAGGCCATCCCCGCCGGCACGATCTCACCTCCCTCCGTCTCCTCGGTTCCGTCGGCGAGCCGATCAACCCGGAGGCATGGATGTGGTATCGGAACGTCATCGGCGGGGACCGCTGCCCCATCGTCGATACGTGGTGGCAGACGGAGACCGGCGGCATCATGATATCGCCATTACCGGGCGCAACCCCGGCCAAACCGGGCTCCGCAACGCTTCCCCTCCCCGGCATCGATGCCGATGTGGTCCGCAAGGATGGAACAAGCTGCAAGCCGAACGAAGGGGGATATCTGGTGATAAAATCCCCGTGGCCCTCGATGCTCAGGACGATCTACGGCGATGATGAACGCTACAGGAAAACCTACTGGAGCAATTACAAGGGATGGTATTTCACCGGCGATGGCGCACGGCGCGATGCCGACGGATATTTCTGGATCATCGGCCGGGTGGATGATGTGGTGAACGTGGCGGGGCACCGTCTTGGAACCGCGGAGATCGAGTCGGCGCTGGTATCCCACAAGCAGGTCTCGGAGGCGGCCGTGGTGGCGCGCCCCGATGAGATCAAGGGAAACGCGCTGATCGCCTTTGTGACGCTGAAGGGGGAGTTCACCCCGTCGCCGGAGCTGAAGGAGGAGCTGCGCAATCATGTCGGGCGGGAGATTGGACATATCGCCAAGCCGGAGGAGATACGCTTTGCCGACGCGCTGCCGAAGACGCGCTCCGGAAAAATCATGCGGCGCCTGCTGCGGGAGATAGCGGTAGGCGGCGAGATCCACGGCGACATGACAACGCTGGAAGATCTCTCATCGCTCGAAAAGCTCCGCGACGGCGAGGAGGAGTAACCCGATGCCCCCCCCATTTCTCCGCAAGGCACTGAGGCTGGCCTCCTGCCTGTTCCTGCTCGCGCTCCTTATTCCCGTATCACGGGCATCCGCGCAGATCGATTCGGTGCCGAGAAAGTGGTACGATACGCTGAAAGTGACCAGGCCCAGATATGCGTACAAGACCGCATCGGAGCGGCTTGCGCTCTCCGCGTTCGTCACCGTGGCGATCCCGGCCGGCATCGCGGTCGGGTTGACGAGCATCGTGCCGCCGGGCATCAGCATCATCCGGGAGGATGGGGCTTTTCGCGCGGGGGTGCTGCTATCGATCGGCAGAGGCTTTGGATGCGATACGGCGGCGATGATCTTCTTCCCGAAATTCCGCGTGCAGGCGGAGGGGGGCGTCTTCTTCCGGCGACGCAACGAGCCGGTCCTGCGCGCCTCGCTGCTGTTCGATGACCCGATCGTCTCGGTCCACCCGCGACAATTCTTCTGGTTCGGCGTGGCGGGGGGGGGCGGCATCTCCACCGATTTCTCCTCCATCGGCCCATTTGCCGAGGGGTGGATCGGGGTGATGAACCCGATGGGAATCCGCTTTATCCCTCTCTTCCCCATGCATCATTACGGGCTGCGCGCCCGAGCCGGCTACAACACGAGCACTCAGGCTCCCTGGTACGAACTCTCCCTGGGCGTCACATCCACCTTCTGGTAGGCCGTGAGGCGATACCCCACACACCGGGGATTGCGCCCCGCTGTGGCCTGGAACGATGACGTCTTTCAACTCAAGGAGACAGACTGTTCAACAACGAGCAGATGCAAGGCGGCCGATCCTGAGCGATCGAGGCGTCCTCCCGGACGCCGCAGTGAGCGATGGTGAAGGCCAACGCCGCAGATGACGTTGTTCAACAGTCTGTAAAATGGCGAAGCCGGCGTTCGCAGAGAGCGCCGGCTCGCACATACGGTTCGGACCCCGACAGAGTTATTACTTCTTTCCCTTTCCAGCGGACTTCGTGGCGGCCTTTGCAGGAGCAGCCTTCGCGGCGACCTTTGCGGGAGCGGCCTTCACAGGAGCAGCCTTCGTTGCCTTTGCGGGAGCGGCCTTGGCAGCCGTCTTCGAAGCTACCTTTGCGGGAACAGCCTTCGCGGCGCCCTTCGTTGCACCCTTTGCGGCGGTCTTCTTCGAGCCGTTCACAAGATCCTTCAGCCCCTTGCCAGGAGAGAACTTCGGCACCTTGCGAGCGGCAACCTTGACCGGAGCGCCGGTCTGGGGGTTCTTGGCGATGCGGGCCGCGCGGCTGGATACCTTGAAAGTACCGAAGCCGACGATCTGCACGTCGTTCCCCTTCTTCAACTCCCCTTCGATCGCGCCGATCATGCTGTTAAGAGCACGCTCCGCATGCGCCTTGCTGAGCTCACAGCTCGTTGCGATCGATTCAATAAGTTCGGCTTTATTCACCTGAGTACATCTCCAAATGATGAGTGTTGACTGGTCTGACGATCAGACCGCGCGAAAGTACCTTCCGCACAACGATTATGCAATAGATGATCCCCCGCAACAGTAGATTTTATGCGGCTTCCAGGGGAGTTGGACACTTTGAGACACGATTAATGCCCCTGCGACCCGCCTGAAACCTGATGGCGGTTCCCCCGCCCCCGCCGCAACCCGCCTAGATTCCGGCCGGCAACATGCCGATTACCCCGAACATGCGCCCGCTCTGCCCGCCGTCGCGACGGTAGCTGTGGAGGTCGGGATCGCATATCGTGCAGCGTGGGTCCAGCTCTATCCGCGACCCCGAAACGCCCATCTCCAGAAGCTGGTCCAGCACCGCCCCCTTGTTATCGAACAGGTATTTCCCCTTCCCGATCGGCCTGCTGTAGCGGGCATCGAACGCGGTGGCAACATCCTCACCGACCTCATAGCAGCACCCCGACGCCGCCGCGCCGATGTAGATATGAAGATCCTCCGGCGCCGATCCGAACTCATCACGCAGCCTCCCCACCGTCTTCGCCGCGATCCGTTGCGCCGTCCCCCGCCAGCCGGAGTGAACGCCGGCAACGATCATGGTCGCCGGGTCGTGAAGAAGCACCGGAACGCAGTCCGCCACGCTGATCGCAAGCAGCCATCCGGTCCCGGCCGTGATCAACGCATCGCTCTCATCAGGAACGTAGCCATCCCCCACGATGCCGATCACATCGCCATGCACCTGCCGTTGCGATGCCAGACGCTCCGGCGCGAATCCAAGCCGTTCCGCCAGCCGCGCGCGCATTGCATGCACCCGCTCGCCATCATCGCCGACCGAAAGCGACATG
>JBDSJW010000362.1:0-3021 GCA_039917235.1 Kapaibacterium sp. (SeqCode)
TCCAGCCGCCGCGTGGTCAGGTATTGATGCGGCGTCACGCCGAATATCTGCTTGAAGAGCCGGAGGAAATGAAACGGCGAAAGGCAGGCGGTCCGCGCCATCTCGTTCAGCATCACCTGCGAGCCGATTCTGGAATCGATGAAATCGCGGGCGATATGGAGCCGCCGGTATAATTCCACCCGCGTGGAGCGCCGCACCGCCGGCAGCCGGTCGATCTCCGCCCGCACGCCGCGATGCACATCCATCAGCCGTTCCAGCAGCAGATGAAACTGCTCCTCCAGCCAGCCGGGACCGGGGATATCGCTGGCGATGCCGGCGCGGATCTGCAACAGCATGAGCGTCAGCGCGCCGCCGTGCGGATAGGTTTTCTCCAGGAACTGAATGGGCTGCTGATTGGCCGGCTCCGGTTCATCCAGCAGCCGATCGGCCGGGGTGACAAGATCGCGAAGGATTCTTCCGGCAAAACCGGACTCGAACCAGATATGGAGCGATTCCACATCAGTTTCCGAATGGATGATGTTCGAGAAACGCTGCCCATCGTTCAGCAGCAGGTACGATGAATCGTTTACGGCGAAGGAA
The DNA here is from genome assembly GCA_039917235.1 of Kapaibacterium sp. (SeqCode). Lineage (GTDB taxonomy): Bacteria > Bacteroidota > Ignavibacteria > OLB7 > OLB7 > JAFDZV01. The sequence goes on from JBDSJW010000362.1 coordinate 580, forward strand.
CGCCCCCGCACATGATATTCCGCCTCCCCGCGGAAATTGCAGAGAATCGAGAGCGGACCTTCATGCTCGGGATAGTAGAGCTCCTTGTTGCGCGCATGGATCACCGCGTTCGGCCAGCCGAACGCGGGAGAGAAATCTTCAAGCCCCACGCGCGGCTGGGCACTGAAGTCGGGGAATTCTCTGATAATCATCGTCAGTCACCTCATAAAAATCGTCACATTCTCTCCTCACCAACCCACTGCCCCAACGGGAGGAAGGGCGCCGGCCGGATCGCTCAAAGCACGCCCGGCAACGCCGGACCGCACTCGGAATCGGAAAGAAATCACCATAAAAGAACGATATGAAAATAACCTCCAATGAGTTGAAAGTTGCGGATTTACCCCATCCCAACGGAGGTCCGCCGAAACCTTGGGATTCTACGAATCGGGCGCTCCCCGTCCCATCACCACATGGAGTATCCAGCGATGGAAACCCCATTTTCGTCGCCGTATTACGCATGTGGTCTTCCCCGGCCTGGGGAAGACCATCGGGAGATCGGAACAATGGTGGCGATAGGATACTACGTTTCGGCGGCTTTTTGTAGAGCCGGAACGGGGTAATGGGACATCAATCATGTAACCTGGTCGGGACGGATGGCTCCCCCTTATCGCGCGGCCGGACGCGGGAAGCCCCGTCACTCCACCAGAAGTCGCGCAACCAGCATCCCGCCGCGCGGGCCAATCACGCGGCAGAAGTAGATCCCCCGCGCCAGCCCGCTCCGGCTGAACTCGATCCGGTTACGACCGGGCTCGATATCGTGCCCAACAGCGACCCGGCGCGCCAGCCGGCCATCGATTCCATACAGATCGATGCTCACACGCCCGGCGGAGGCGGAGCTGAACTCGACGGCCGCGCGATCATCAGGAAGCGCCGTGGCGGTGAGCAGCGCCAGCCCTTCCGCCGATTCCGCCGGAACGCCCAGCCCCGGCTCGGGACGGAAGACCATCCCCGCGGGATAGCCGTAGGAATTATAAGGACCATAGCCATACACGCCGGCGCCGAACCTCAGCGATGAACGCAACGTGTGCGAGCCGGGGGATAGCTCAATCTGCGCGTACATATAGGAGGTCAGCGGCACCGGTTTGTAGAACGGATTGAGGGGGACGCCATCCAGCGTCAGGTTCGGGATTCCCTCCTCCGGCATCACCAGGTTGACAAAGTGCCGCGTGAAGTTTGGGCTGTTGAAGCTCTCAAACGAGTAGAGCGTGTCGTACTGTCCGGGAGAAAGCGCCAGCATCATAAACGGATCGCCGATCGTATCGTTCTCCCTTGTCACCGAGTTGGCATCACCGGCCGATCCGTTGTATTCCGCCACCAGAATCGGATGCGTGGCGGTGATCGAAAGCGCCCGGTCCAGAGGAACCTCGATGATCGATCCCCTCCATTCCAGCAGCGTCCGCACGCCACCGATCGTCATCTCGGTGCTATCGCGGCTGGCAATAATCCGCACCACGTCGGTAGGGGAAATGCTTCTGCCGATATCAAAATGCGGCGTCACGATGGCATCACGCCTCCACGATTCAACCGGCGGAAGCTGCTCCACCAGATGATCCCGCCCGGTTGCCGCTTTGTATGGAACATTTGCCCGCTGCTGGCTGCCGTAGACAACCACCGGCTTGTTGGCAACCATCCGCGTCCCGCTTACATCCTCCCCCATCTGCCCCGCCGCCTGCGCCAGATAGACCTGTCCGGCATTCAGCTTCACCGTAAAGGAATCCCTGGAATCCCGGGATGTGAACTGCGCCGTCGGCTGAATCGAGATATATGTCCCATCCTCCGTCGCCACGATGGCGAACTGCGATGGAAAATCGGCGGCGGTGGTGGACTGCCCGGGGTTGGCCGATCGCGTGTTCGGATAGGCCAGCACGATATACTCCCTCCCGAGCGACTCCACCGGCAGGCCGAGAAACGCATCGCTGCTCCAGCGCTCGGCGTTAAGGCCGCAGAGGGTCACCTCGTCGTTGAACGTGGCCCTGATCGATGCTGAGCTGATCGGGAAGGTCGTTGCGTTCGGCAGGACAAGCCCCAGCGTATCCAGCGTGATCGTCACCGGCGTGTTCGCGGCCGGGATATCGATCGGGATGCTCCTCTTGTTGTTCATATACACGATCTCCCCCTTCGTTGGCCTGGTCGCGGAGACGACGATCGAGTAGACCGGGGCCGGATCATCGCCATCGGTCGGCAGAAACGCCACACGGAACTCGCGACCTCGCGATGACCGTACCTGCGCGGCCAGCGGCGCGGCCATGATCACAACAAGAAGAAGCCCGAGGATGATTTGAGTGATGGTGACGTATCCCGGAGGAACCGCCAAAGATGCTGAACGAGGCGTGATGCTCATGGGAGATGGGGATTCTGGTGATCCCTTCCGGGGGAGAAACGCTCTCCCCCGGAAACGGAATA
>JBDSJW010000363.1:0-6614 GCA_039917235.1 Kapaibacterium sp. (SeqCode)
AATCGTGGATTCAACACCTTCACGTATCAGAAGGACGAGCAGATCAGCGTCTCGGCTGGTGTGCTGATGCGCAACTCCGCTCCGTCGGATATCAACGGCGCGAACCCGGCCAAGAACGGTCGCTTCCGTGATACGCTGCTTATCCAGAATAACGTGATCTCCGGCAACGAGATCAGGAACTTCAGGTACGGTGTTGCTTCGATCGGTGCGGGTCCTCTCGCTCAGATCCTTGCGAACAAGTACGTGGATTACAGCAACACGAACAACAGCATCATCAACAACCTGATCGAGGATGTTGGTCGTGCCGGTATCGTCCTTGCATTCGAGCATGGGTCGGATATCAGCAACAACACGATCCGTCGCGTTGTCAACACTGCTCCGGTCATCCCGCATGCAGCTGGTATCTGGATCAGCTCGGGCGGTTTCTATCCGCTGCCGGCTGCCGATACGTTGAAGAACCGTGCGTTCTCGTCCGATCTGAAGATCGAGCGGAACAAGATCAGCTCCATCAACGCCGGACAGGGGAATGGTGTCGGCATCTGGGCGGAGACGAACGAGAACACCTTTACAACGGGTGGCTCCTTCACCTTCCGATTCCCGGCGAACGGCGCCACGAACTTCCGTATCTGGAATAACTTCCTCTATAACTTCCGAGGCCAGACGGCCAGTGCCGGTAGTGGTCGCACGGCTGGCGTGGCATTCACGATGGCCGGCGATACGCGGACCGACTTCGTCACGATTGGCAACAAGATCGAGAACAACACGATCTTCAGCCAGAATGCCGGCAACATTCAGGAGTACGGTATCCTGGATCAGCGTGCTGGTGGTACTATCCGCAACAATATCATGGCGATCATGACGCCCGCGACCGCTAACCCGATCGCACTGGCACTCCAGGTTCGCAACGATATCACGCCTGGCTTCTTCGGCCCGGATGGATATGCCATCACTGATTCGCTGATCCGTTCGGATTACAACATCTTCTGGGTGCCGAATGGTTATGTCGGTGCTGTGTCGAGCCTTGCCTCCAACGGCTTCAACATCCCTTCGCCCCCCCCGGCCAAGACGTTGAACCAGTGGCGCGCGCTTACCAAGCTCGATCAGAACTCGATCATGAGCAACATCACGACCGACTTCGTTTCGACGACGCCGGGCTCCGAGGATCTTCACATCAAGCCGAGCATCTTCTCGGTGGCGAACAACCGTGGTACCAACATCGCCGGTCTGACGACCGATATCGATGGCGATCCGCGCGGTTCGGGTGGCAGCGCCGGTAACTATGACATTGGTGCTGATGAGTTCAACGGCCTGGTTCGCAACAGCGATCTCGTTGCCGAGGATATCTTCGCTCCGGTCGGCTATCAGGCCGTCTCGGGTCAGTATTCCGACGCCGAGTACGTGATGGGCGATTCGCTTCTTCCGCTCGCGGCCCGCTTCCGCAATGTCGGTGGCAACCCGATCGTGTCGAACACGGTCACCATGCGCGTGGACTACTTCAATGGTTCCGCGTTCGTTCCTGCTTCGTCGAACCCATCGGTTCCGACCACGACGACCTCGTTCAACGTGGCTCAGTTCCGTGATGTCAGCTTCGGAACGTTCGCTCCGCGGACGCTTGCCGAGCTTGGAGTCAACGATCTGTTCTTCGGTCTTAACCCGAACGTTACGCCGCTGTATCGCTTCCGCATTACCAGCGGAACCGACGACAACGCCGGAAACAATGTCTACGAGAAGATCGTCCGGTTCTACGTACCGCGTTCTGTCCGCAGGGTGATTGCCTCGGTCGAGACGCGTCAGTTGGTAATGCCTGTCACGGCGGTCGGCAAGTCGAACAAGCTCAACACCGATTCGCTTCTGATGGCATTCCAGCTTATCAACTGGACCCGCACCGTTGCAAATCCGACTCCGACCCAGACGCAGGATTACGATCTCTTCGACCGTGATCTCTGGCCAAAGGAGAACCTGAACTTCAAGCCATGGAAGACCGTGGTTTGGGAGCAGGGGGCGGAGCCGCAGGGCTTGGAGCCTGAGGAGCGCGCAGCTCTGAAGACCATGCTCGACAGCCGCAGCATCTACGATCGTTCGAACCTGATCATCGCTGGTCAGGATATCGCAAGGATCCACGACGTTCCGCTGACGACCACGAATGGTCAGATCGCTGACCAGGACTTCGTCCGCAACTACCTCCGTGCAACCTACAAGGGGGGTACTGTTCCGGCCGATTACTCCAACCGCAGGATTCGTGGAGTGGCAATTACGCCAGGCAAGTACGAGCAGATTATGCCAACCGTTGTTGTGGGTGATAATCCTCCGTTCCCGGCTCTGGCTGTTCCGACCAGCGGTGACGGTATCGCTCGTCCGACGCACTTCTACTACGAGCAGACGTTTGCCAACTACACCGACTCGAGCGCTGGTGTCGCCAGCGCGGCAACGAAGAAGAACGTTGTGTTCTACGCCATCGACTGGCGTCACTACGGTCGCTTCGCCTTCGAGTCGATCCGCTCCGGTGGTCAGCGTGTGCTTCTCGGCGCTCTCGACTTCATCAACCAGTACAATGGCGCTCTGCCGGTGAATGTTGTGTCGTTCGACGCAATCCCGGTCGGCAGCAAGTCCGTCAGGGTAAACTGGGCAACGACGTCTGAGACCGAGATCGCATCGCTCGAAATCGAGCGTGCCGAGGTCGAGGTTACGCCGCAGGGTCTCCGTGTGGGTGAGTACAGTGTCATCGACCGCAAGTCGCCGACCGGTACTGCATCCCGCGGTGCCAGCTACAGCACCCTCGATCAGAACGTGAAGACTGGCATCACCTATCGTTATCGCCTGGTCAGCGTCGGCCTCGACGGCGCGCGCACCGAGCAGGCATTCGACCAGGTGAAGATCCTTGCTTCGGGCGCCGAGGGCTACTCGCTCTCAGTGGTTCCGAACCCGGTTCGCAGCCAGGCCACGATCAACCTGAACGTCCCGCAGGGAACCGAGTGGACCATCAACCTGTATGATGCTGCCGGCCGCGTCGCCAAGACGTTCACGGCGAACAATCAGGCAACGTCGAGCTTCGAGCTCAACGTTGATGGTCTTGCTTCCGGTGCCTATACCCTCCGCATGGAGACCTCCACCGGCGTGAAGCTGGTTGAGAAGGTGACGGTCCAGAAGTAAGCCGCAAGGCCTTCGCGATGAATCGATCGGGCCCTCTTCCTGCAAAGGAAGAGGGCCCGGTTGCATATGGCCCCATCACCAGCATCAACCCATTCGATTACCGTATACCAAGCGTAACGGCTCAGGCTCTTGTCCGGCGCTTGCCGTCGCCGTAAATTTGCCGGTAAAAATTGCTCGCCTCTCCCGCCATCTCCTCCAGTCTGCCTGGCGAACTACGGTGGCTTCCAAAGCTCTCGGTCAGGCATCTCCTGGGAATCTCCGATCTTACCCGTGAGGATATTCTGGCGATTCTCCTTTCCGCTCTACGGATGCGGGGGGATTATCTGCGCCCGGGACGCTCCTCATCGATCCTTCAGGGGATGACCATCGTCAACCTCTTCGCCGAAAGTTCCACGAGAACGCGATCGAGCTTCGAGTTTGCCGAGCGGCGGCTGGGGAGCGATGTGCTGAATTTTGCCTCCGAATCCAGCTCCTTTTCGAAAGGGGAGACGCTGCTGGATACCGTCAAAAATATCGAGGCGATGCATGTCGATGCCGTTGTTATCCGCCATAATGCCGGCGGAACGCCCTGGTTTCTGGCGCAACGATGCGATTCGGTGATTATCAATGCCGGCGATGGCCGCCATGAGCACCCGACCCAGGGGCTACTGGACGCGCTTACGCTCTATGAGATCTGGCACGATCCCTCACGGCCGGAACGGACGGGGTTCGAGGGGAAGCGGGTGACGATCGTGGGGGATATCCTTCATGGACGGGTGGCGCTCTCCAATATCTACGCGCTTCAGAAGCTCGGCGCCGAGGTGGCTGTCTGCGCCCCTCCCACGCTTATTCCGCGCGGTATCGAGTCGCTCGGCGTTCGGAAATTTATCAGGCTGGAGGAGGCGATTGAATTCTCCGACGCGATGAACATGCTCAGAATTCAACGGGAGCGGCAGGATCGTGGCTTCTTTCCGTCCCTTGGTGAATATGCCCGTCTCTTCGGAATGAATCACCGTCGGCTGCGAAGCCTGACGCGGGATATCCTGATCCTCCATCCCGGCCCGATCAATCGGGGAATCGAGCTGGATAGCGAGGTGGCGGATGCCCCATGCTCCCTGATTCTCCGGCAGGTGGAGAACGGCGTTGCGGTACGGATGGCGGTGCTTGCGATGCTCCTTCAGGATAAACATTCATAACAGACTGTTGAACAACGTCATCTGCGGCGTCCGGGGACGTTTGAAACGTCCCCCGACATTCACCGTTTGCTCACTGCGGCGTCCGGGAGGACGCCTCATTCGCTCAGATGCGGCCGCCGTGCATCTGAGCGTTGTTGAACAGTCTGACTGCCGGAAGTAATTCAACAGTCTGCTATAGATGTCAGCCCCGAGGATCGATATCATTATCTGAACGAACAATGGATGCACAGGAACAGCAAAAGATAACGGCCGACGAACTCCTCCATAAGGGAATCATCCAGTCCGCCGATGAGTTTCACGAGGTCGCCGAGGAACAGTGGGAGCAGGCAATCGAGCTGCAACCGGAGTCCGACGAGGCGATCTTCGAGTTCCGGCGGCTGGTCCGCGCGGCGCTTCAGTTCTACAGCCGCGCCTATCTGGCGCTGGTGCTGATGGAAACTGATGACGAGCAGCAGCTGGAGGAGTTTCTGGAGATCATCTCCGAACAGGATGATGATCTGGCGGAATTCTTCAGACAGAACGACGCCGGAGATGTTCTGGACGAGGAATCGCACAGCAATATCTCCCAGGTCTTCAGCATCGCCGAGGCTATCCGCACGGCCCTGCTGGAACAATCGACGCAGCTTGCCGCGACGCTCCCCTTCCGATTCGCCCGCGATTCCGAGGCACCGTGAGCGCGCTTCTCCCTTGAAACTTTATCCTAATTACAGGCAATGCCCAAACGCACAGATATCCGCTCCGTTCTGATCATTGGCTCCGGTCCGATTGTCATCGGCCAGGCTTGCGAGTTCGATTATTCCGGCACGCAGGCCTGTCGTGTGTTGAAGGAGGAAGGATTGCGGGTGATCCTTCTTAACTCCAATCCCGCCACCATCATGACCGACCCGGAGATGGCCGACGCCACCTATGTGGAGCCGATCACGCCGGAGATTCTGGAAAAGGTGATTGCCCGGGAACGCCCCGATGCCATCCTTCCAACGATGGGGGGACAGACCGCGCTGAACGCCGCGGTCGCCGTGGCGGAAAACGGTGTGCTGGAACGATATGGCGTGGAGATGATCGGCGCCAATCTCAAGGCCATCAGGATGGCGGAGGATCGGGAGCTGTTCCTTGAAGCGATGCAGCGCGCCGGCCTGGAAATGGCGCGCGGCGGCTTTGTGCAGACGTTCGAGGAGGGGCTTGCGCTGGTCGATGAGGTGGGCTATCCCGCCATCATCCGCCCCTCGTTCACCATGGGCGGCAGCGGCGGCGGCATCGCCTACGATGCCGAGGATTTTCGCGAGAAGCTCCGCCTTGGCCTTAACGCATCGCCGATTCATCAGGTGCTGGTGGAGGAGTCGGTAATCGGCTGGAAGGAGTACGAGCTTGAGGTGATGCGCGACCGGAAGGATAATGTGACGATCATCTGCTCGATCGAGAATTTCGATCCGATGGGCGTGCATACCGGCGATTCCATCACCTGCGCGCCGGCGCAGACCCTGACCGATCGCGAATATCACAGGATGCGCGATGCCGCCGTGCGGATCATGCGGGAGATCGGCGTGGATACCGGCGGCTCCAACGTGCAGTTTGCCCAGAACCCGAAGGATGGCCGGCTCCTGGTGATCGAGATGAACCCGCGCGTCTCACGCTCCTCCGCGCTCGCCTCCAAGGCAACCGGCTTCCCGATCGCCAAGATCGCCGCGAAGCTCGCCATCGGCTACACGCTGGATGAGATCCCCAACGATATCACCCGCCTGACCCCCGCCAGCTTCGAGCCGTCGATCGATTATGTGGTGGTGAAGATCCCGCGCTGGGATTTCCAGAAGTTCAAGGGGGTGGAGGATATCCTCGGCATCCAGATGAAATCGGTCGGCGAGGCGATGTCCTTCGGTCGCACATTCAAGGAGGCGCTTCAGAAGGCGATCCGCTCGCTGGAACAGGATCGCTACGGCCTTGGCGCCGACGGCAAGGACCGCTACAGCTACGATTTGCTGAGCATCGGCGAGCGGGATGTTGCGCTGGTGGAGACTCGTGAGCGGCTGAAAAAGCGGACATCGACCTCGATCTTCGATGTCTACGACGCGCTCCGGCTGGGGGAATCGATTCCCGATATCGCGGCGCTCACCGGCTACGATCCCTGGTTCCTTGATCAGATGCTCCAGATTGTCGAGGTGGAAGTGGAGCTGCGGAACGCGGCGGGGAGCGGCCTTCTCTCCGGGGAAACAGTCGCGGCCGAATCGGCGGTTGCCGGAGATGTTTCCCACTCGCACCAAACGCCCGGCGGCGAACCGTGGTCGGGCGGAGAGC
>JBDSJW010000364.1:0-7721 GCA_039917235.1 Kapaibacterium sp. (SeqCode)
CAGATAATGAATCTCTTCTTCGAGTTCACGCATGCGCTCGCGCGTCAGGTACACAACGTCGGACATGAGTCGGTAGATCTATTGAGGTAAGAGGGCTAATAACATCAAAAGCCATTGCGGCTCGGCAACGGCTTCGTGAGGCAAGTTTAAGATAATTCACCGCGATTACCAATATTGCATCACAAAAAGTATGGATGACCGGCCGATGCCATCCGGCGGGCCGGAACCCTTCCGCGATCACGGCACCGGCGCGCCCGCAACGGCCGGCCTCCCGGCGGCGATCCTCCATATGAATAACCGAACCAATCGATATGCCTGAAGCTGCAATCTTTTCCACCGATTTTCCCACGCTCAACCTCTGGCGACGGGGAAAGGTGCGCGATGTCTATGATCTTGGCGATACCCTCCTCTTCGTTGCCAGCGACCGGATGAGCGCCTACGATGTCATCATGAACCAGCCGATCCCCGGCAAGGGACAGATCCTCACGGCGATGTCCCTCTTCTGGTTCGAGCGCCTTGCCGATATCGTCCCGAACCACCTGATCACCGCCGACGTGGATGCCTATCCCGCCGAGTGCGCCCCCTACCGCGAGGAGTTACGCGGACGCTCCATGCTCGTCAGGAAAACGAAACCTCTGGCGATAGAATGCGTTGCGCGCGGCTACCTGGCCGGCTCCGGCTGGCGCGAATACACGGCGGCCGGAACCGTCTGCGGAATCCCGCTGCCGGAGGGGCTGGTGGAATCCGATAAACTCCCCGAGCCTATCTTCACCCCCGCCACAAAGGCGGAAGAGGGGCATGATATGAACATCGGATTCGAGGAGGCGGTCGAAATCGTCGGGCGGGAGACGGCCGAGGAGGCCCGCCGGCTGACGCTGGAGCTCTATACCCGCGCAAGCGGGATCGCGTTGGAACGCGGCATCATCATTGCTGATACGAAGTTTGAATTCGGACATGATCCCTCGGGGCGTCTGATCCTGATCGACGAAGCGCTGACCCCCGATTCATCGCGGTTCTGGCTGGCATCGACCTATACGCCGGGGAGCGAGCAGCAGAATTTCGACAAGCAGTTCCTCCGTGACTATCTGGATTCCACGGGATGGCATAAAACCCCTCCCCCCCCTGACCTGCCGGGGCCGGTGATCGAGGGAACCGCGGAGAAATATCGCGAGGCGTACGATCGGTTGACCTCCGGGGCGGAACAGCACTCGGATAGGCCCGTCTGAATGAGTATTATTTGCCTCTCCACGCCGGGGGCATTGCTTCTACGGAGATGGAGGGCTAGATTAGCTCATTGGCCTCGCCCCTCCCCACGAAAGCTGGAATCTCGCAGCTTTCGATACACGATAACAATGGCTTAATCGCCCTTGCCCTATGGTAAACGGGACGCCAGGACCGTCCAACCTCCGATTCCGAAGCAACAGTTACGTACTCTAATCATAGAACCGTCGATGACACGAAGAAAAAAAATGTGGTTTACGGTCTTCGGCCTCGCGGCCGGCATCCTGATTGGCATCTACATTCAGCCGCTGGTGTCCGGTGACAGCCTCTACGAACAGATGAGAAAGTTCAGCGAGGTCCTTAACACCGTCCAGAAGAATTATGTGGATGAAGTCCAGACCCCGAAGCTCGTCGAAGCGGCGATCGTCGGCATGCTGGGTGAACTCGATCCCCACTCCGTCTATATCCCCGCCGAGCAGCAGAAACGCGTGGAGGAGGATTTCCGTGGAAGCTTCCAGGGAATCGGCGTGGAGTTCGATGTGGTGAAGGATACGATAACAATCGTCTCGGCCATCACCGGCGGGCCATCCGAGGCACTCGGTATTCAGGCTGGCGACAAGATCGTCAAGATCGACGATAAGAACGCCGTCGGCATGTCGCGCGATGACGTCCCCAAGCAGCTGCGTGGCCCGAAGGGAACCCACGTTGTGGTCTCGATCGTCCGCCAGGGGACCAAGGCACCAATGCAGTTCGATATCACCCGCGATGACATCCCCCTCTACACGGTGGATGCCGCGTTCGTTGATGAGAACGGCACGGGATATCTGACCATCAACCGGTTCGCCGAGCCGACCTATGATGAGATGATGAAGAACCTTGACCGGATGTCCGGCGAGGGAATGAAGCGCCTGGTGCTTGACCTTCGCGGCAACCCCGGCGGCTACATGGAAAAGGCCATCAGGATCGTTGATGAGTTCGTGCCGGGGGGCAAGCGGATCGTCTATACCAAGAGCACGCGCAGCACGGAAGAGGAAGTGTATACCTCCGAGGACGGCCAGCGCTACGAGAAGCTTCCGCTGATCGTCCTGGTCAACGCCGGCTCCGCCTCCGCCTCGGAGATCGTCTCCGGCGCCATTCAGGATCTCGATCGCGGCCTGATCGTCGGTGAAACCACGTTCGGCAAGGGGCTTGTTCAGCGCCAGTTCAGCCTGGCCGATGGCTCGGCATTCCGCCTGACCATCGCCCGCTACTATACTCCATCCGGTCGCCTTATCCAGCGCTCCTACGACAAGGGGAAGGAAGAGTATTACAAGATGGCAAACCGGAAGGAGGATGCCGAGGGGGATAACCTCGATCATCAGAACGATGTGGCCGATTCCACCCGCCCGGTCTTCAAGACCGCGGGGGGACGCAAGGTTCTCGGCGGCGGCGGTATCACCCCGGACTATGTGGTGAAGTACGATACGCTCACCCCGTTCTCGGTCGATCTGATCCGCAAGAACGTCCTGTTCGATTACATGGAACAGTACTTCGAGGAGCACGCGCAGAGCCTGCGGACGCAGTTCTCCGGCAAGTTCCCGGAGTTCAACCGGCAGTTCCAGATCAACGACGCGATGTGGAATGAGTTCCTCGCCTTCGCCAAGAAGAAGGGGGTGGAAGGAAAGCCGGAGCAGATCGCGGCTGACCGGAAGCATATCGCAATCCGCCTGAAGTCACGCCTTGCACGGAGCCTCTTCGGCAACAACGAGTTCTATCGGGTTGCCCTGCAGGATGACAAGCAGTTCGAGAAGGCCCTGACGCTCTTCCCTGAAGCAACGAAAATCGCGCGGCTGACGATGCGGTAGTATTCGCTTGCGATGATGGATAGTAGAATGCCCCATCCGATGGTTCGGATGGGGGCGTTCTTGCGTTGGGGGAATTCATGAATTCCCCTTACAGGGTACGGCTGACCATATCACTCTCCGTCGGCCCTACGGCACGATCAGCCCCATCTTCTCCTTTATCTCGCGCAGCTTGGGCATTGCCACGGCGGCGGCCTGCTCAGCGCCGCGCGCCAGCAGACGATCCAGCTCCGCGGCGTCGGCCATCAGGCGCGCGGCCCCCTCACGGACCGGGCGGAACTCCTCGATGACCACCTCAGCCACCCGCTTCTTCAGATCGCCATAGCCCCTCGCGTTCGCGAAATCGCTCTCCACCTCTTCGCCGGAGCGCCCGGTGATCACCTGGTAGATGCTCAGCAGGTTGTTGACGCCGGCTTTCGCCGGATCATCCGAAAAGCGGATCTCGTTCCCCGGGTCGGTCACGGCGCGCTTGAAGGAGCGCTCGATCTCCGCCGGATCATCAAGCGGCCCCACCGAATGCCCGCGCACGCTGGAGGAGCTCTTGGACATCTTGACAAGCGGATTATCCAGCCCCATGATCCTGGCCCCCACCTTCGCAATCACCGGCTCCGGCACCACGAATGTCTCCCCGTACAGATGGTTGAACCGCTCGGCGATATTCCGCGCAAGCTCGACATGCTGCTTCTGATCCTCCCCCGTCGGCACCTCGTGCGCGTCGTACAGAAGGATGTCCGCCGCCATCAGCACCGGATAATCGAGAAGGCCGGTCAGGACGCTCTCCTGCTTCGCGGACTTGTCCTTGTACTGCGTCATCTTGTTCAGCCAGCCGAGCGGCGTGACGCAGTTCAGAAGCCAGCATCCCTCCGCGTGCGCCGTCACGTGACTCTGCACGAAGAGCGTGCTCTTATCAGGATGGATCCCCGCCGCCAGGTAGATCGCGGTAAGCTGTCGCGTCCGCATCCTCAGCTCCGCCGGGTCCTGCGGAACGGTCAGGCTGTGAAGATCGACCACGCAGAAGAAGTTCTCCTTCTCCTCCTGCCCAAGCACCCAGCGCTTTAATGCGCCGATATAGTTCCCCAGATGAAATTCGCCGGAAGGCTGCATGCCGCTGAAAACGCGACGCCTGCCCCCGGCCGGTTGCGCGGCGGAGTTGGTTCCCCCCCCCGCTGTTGCTGTTTCCATATCTATCTATTGAAAATTTGAGAGATGTTCTGTTGATTCATCATTCGCCATCGATCGTGCACCGCCGGCAGCTATGCCGCCGCTGTTATCCGTCGCAGTTGATCGATATGACTCTGCTCATGGGCTGCCGCCATCCGAAGCCAGCCAAGGCCGTTCAGATCGCCAAGGAACGGATGAGCCATCACCATGGAGTTCTCCAGCATGGCGCGACTTTCGCCGGCCTGCTCCAGCAGGGACTTCCGCGTATCGGAAAGGCTCTGCATAATCTCCTCGCGATGTGCGTTACCACCCGGCGTGACCCCCTCGGGAGCGATACGGCGACCATCGGGGCGCCATCGTCCCTCCACGTTGCGCGGCGGGATCGGTTTTCCCGCGAGCGTCGCAAGGCGGAGCGCCCGAAGCACGCGCGTTACCGAGCCTTCCACCATCGCCAGATGCTCCAGCACCATCCCCGGACTCCACGATTCGGCATCGGGGCGATGGGCCAGCTCGGTATCGGAGAGGCCGTCGGCAATCGTCAGAAGTTCGCGGCGCGATTCGCCGAGCCGCGTAAGACACTCATCGATGGAGAGAGATTCCAGGTTCACGGCGTCAGGAGGATTAATGGAACAGGATGAATGATGATCCGGGAAAACGCCCCGGAGATATCGACGATAACGATATTCCCACGACCCCGGCAAACGCGGAGTCGCGGGAATATCTGAAAATTTACGGCACGCCGGTGGCTATTCCCGTACGGCGTGCGATTCCAGTTTCGGATCGACCAGAGTTGCCATCATATCGTCAAGCGTCTCGCGACGGCGGATCAGATGGGCTTCGCCGGCAACCATCATCACCTCGGCGGGACGAGGGCGGGAATTGTAGTTGCTCGACATCGCGAAGCCATAGGCCCCGGCATTTTTGATGGCGAGGATATCCCCCTCGGACGTCTCGGTCAGCTTCCTGTCCACACCGAATGTATCGGTCTCGCAGATACATCCCACCACCGTGTAGATCCGCTCGGTCCCCTCCGTCCTGTCCGCGTTGACGATGCTGTGATAGGCATCGTAGAGCATCGGGCGGATGAGATGATGCAGGCCGGAATCGGTGCCGATGAAGACGCAGGATGGCGTCTGCTTCAGGACCGTGGCGGTGGTCAGGAGCCAGCCGGATTCGCTGACGAGGAATTTCCCCGGCTCGAACCAGAGTTCAAGATCGCGACCGTAGTCGGCGCAGAAGGCGCGGAACCGCTGCGACAGCCGCTTGCCGAGCGCCTCCACGTCGGTGGCAACGTCGTCAGGCTTGTAGGGGACCTTGAAGCCGCTGCCGAAATCGATAAACTCCAGATGGGGAAAATCGGCGGCGTGCTCGAAGAGGATTTCAGCGCCGGTGATAAAGGTCTCGGCATCCAGGATATCGGAGCCGGTGTGCATGTGGAGGCCGGTGATCCGCATGTTGTAGCCGCGAACGATGCGGAGGATATGGCGCATCTGATGGATCGAGATCCCGAACTTGGAATCGATATGTCCCGTCTGGATATGGGCGTTGCCGCCGGCCAGAATATGCGGGTTGATCCTGATGGCGCACGGCCTGTCCCCAAAGCGCTGGCCGAACCGCTCAAGCACCGAGATGTTGTCGATGTTCACCAGCACCCCCCGCTCCACCGCCGCCTCGATCTCCGCGAAGGAAACGCAGTTCGGCGTGTAGAGAATATCGGAGATCGGGACCCCGCAACGGACCGCCAGCTCCACCTCGTACGACGAAACGGCGTCGATGCCGATGCCGAGATCGTGGATAAAGCGGATCACTGACGCGTTGCTGTTCGCCTTGCAGGCGTACAGAAGCCGGAGCTTCACGCCGTCGAAGGCGGAGATAAGCCGCTGATGCTGGCGACGGATCACCGCGGCATCGTAGACATACAGGGGGCTGCCGAATTCCTCCACCAGCGATCGCGCCGTGCGCCCGCCGATCTGAATCCCATTCTCGTTGGCTCTTGTCGTTTCCGCGTTCATAATATTCCGCTTCAATTCGGGGAGAAGTAACCGGCACATCTCCCGACCGCGCCGCGCGCGCTGGAGAAGTCCGTGGGAGCGGCCGGCCTCGTGCGCTGATACACGCGGGAGCCGGCCAATCCCATGAAATTACAACTTCCACGCGGCAGATCGCGCAGCGTTCCGAAAAGCGTGAAACCGAACGGATCTTCCGATCCCCCCGCAAAGCCTTATCACAACGCCAGCCGCACCCCCGCGATAAATGTCCTGCCATCGCCGGGAAGGATTCCGGGGCCGGGATATGCCGTGGCGCGCGCCGTGAAATACTTCCGGTCCAGAAGGTTATTGACGCTTGCCTCCAGCCGCACCGACCGCAGCACCCGCGCCTCCACGGAGAAATCGAACACACTGTATTCCGGGATAATCCCCTGCTGCCCATCCGCCCGGAACACCGTGTTCGCCGCGTCGGAAAAGGCGGAGCTTACGTAGCTCCCCTGCAACGTGGTCGAGAGCCAGCGGCCAAGCCGGTAGGTAAGCCCGGAGCGGATAATCCAGCCGGGGCTGTTCTCCACCTTCTTTCCGTTCGCCGGCCCCTTGGTGTAAGTGGCGGAGGTATATCCTATCGATGTAAAGATGAGCAGAGCGCTCTCTCGCTCCTGATCCGCCCCCGACGCGATTCCCATCAGATCCACTTCCCCGAACGACTCGATGCCGTAATGCCGGCTGGCCCCCACGTTTGTCCGCAGACCACTGGGATAGAGAGCGGAGTCCGGGAAGATGATGCCGATGCGATCATTGTACTGAAGGAAAAACCCGTTGACATCGAAGCTCCCGATTCCCGCAATCCGGCCACGGACGCCAAGATCCGTCGAGTACCCCTTTGACGATGTGACGGCACTATCCACCGGTATCTGATCGTATGGGAATTGCTGGGCATAAAGAAGCGGCCGATACGCCTGGCTGAAGTTGCCGTAAAGATCGACGCTCTCCGAAAGCGATGCCGAAAGGCCAAGCCCGAAGAGCGGGAACGTCTCCTGATACGTTCTGTCGATCAGCCTGATCGGGCCAAGCGTATCGAACGCGAACAGCGATGTCCCCGCCTTCTCCTTTGCGTACGTGCCGGTCGCGCCGGTATTCAGATGCTCGATCCGAACGCCCGGAGTAACCGCCAGCCCATCGGCCAGCGGTATCTTCAGCTCGCCGAACGCGGCAACGTTGTAGGAAACGAAGTCGAGATCGAGCGTCTTTATCCCCCTGTACTCCAGGTTGAAATCGCTCCCATCCATCCCCAGCCCCTGCGATCTGTTCGTGTTCGTCCGCGCCGCGCGGAAGCCGGTGGCGAGCGTGGCACGGTTGGCATTGAACAGATCGAACTGCGTCAGCAGACGCGCCTCCAGGCTGGCATCGCGGAAGATATCGCGGTTGACGCGGCGGCGGTTGGTGCCGGTATCGGCGATGGCGGTGCTGGTGACCAGCGTGATGCTGTTCCGCTCGGCAGCCAGCCCCG
>JBDSJW010000365.1:0-7884 GCA_039917235.1 Kapaibacterium sp. (SeqCode)
CCATCGCCCCCCCCGCCTTCTCCCATGCGCCGATTCCCCCGAGAAGATCCGCGACATCAGCGATGCCGCTCTTCCTGAGAATGGAGATCGCGATTGCCGAGCGATATCCTCCCGCGCAGTGGACCACCATCGGACGGTTCACATCCTTCAGCTCTCCAACCCGGGCCGGCAACTGGCTCAGCGTGATATACTCCGTCCCCGGAATCGATTTGATCGCTCGCTCGCCATCGCGGCGGACATCGAGCACCAGCGGCGGATGATCCGACGTCAGTTCATCCTGAAGCCCAGCCACGTCGAGACGACGGAAGCTCTCCACAGGCCGGCCATCATCCACCCACGTCGTAATTCCTCCCGCCAGATACCCCGCCACCGAATCGTATCCCACGCGCGCGCATCGCAACACCGACTCCTCCGCACGCCCCGGCTCCGCGACAATCACCAGCGGCGTGCCGATCGGCAGCAGCGTTCCCACCCACGTGGCAAACTGCCCGTCCAGCCCGATATTGATCGATCCGGGGATATACCCACTGGAGAATGTATCGGCATCGCGGGTATCGAGGAGGATTGCGCCGTTGTTGACGGCATCGGCCAGCTCACCAGCTGTAAACGCGCGGGCATGCGTTATCACCGACGCCAGTTCCGGGGCGCCCTGCCGGTTGATTGCCGCATCGGCCAGGAAGTACGCCGGGGCTTCCGGCTGCCCATCGGTGATCGTGACGATAAATTCCTCGCGGCTCATCGGCTTGAGCGCGTAGTTGGTCATCCGCTCGGCTCCAATTGTCGAGAACTCGACGCTCCTGAGCGCCTTGCCGCAACTGGAACCCGCGCCATGTGCCGGGTAGACCCTGGTTTCATCGGGGAAGGTGAGAATTTTTTCGTGAAGAGAATCGTACAGCCTTCCGGCCAGTTCCTCCTTTGTGATGCCGACGGCGCCGAGGAGATCGGGACGGCCGACATCACCGGCGAAGAGGGTATCGCCCGTGAAAAGGGATACCGGCTCATCGGGGGTTGCCGCATCGCTCGCAGCGATGGTAATCCCCTCGGGGGTATGCCCCGGAGTTTCCAGCACCCGAAGCGAAATCGTTCCAACGCTGAGCAGATCGCCATCCTGAACCGCGCGATGCTGAAACGCCGCATCGGCGTGGCGCCCCATGACGATCTCCGCGCCGGTCCCCCCCGCCAGCTCCAGATGTCCCGAAACGAAATCGGCGTGGAGGTGGGTTTCGATGACATATTTCAGCCGCAGGGCGTGTTGTTCCAGATAATCACGGTAGATCTGAACATCCCGCTGCGGATCGATGACAACCGCCTCGCCATCGGAGGAGACCATATACGAAGCATGGGAGAGACAGGCCAGATAGAAGCGTTCGATTACCATGTGGGATCGGGTTATGAAGTTATCGGATATGCAATAATAGCTCTTTCGTCAGGGAAGTTATTCCGGGGAGGAAGGGATTTGACGCATGCTTACGCATCATCGGAATGATGATGGAGCGGGGAAGACGAGCGGGGGATCAGAAAAACGTGAAAACCGCGCGGGAAGGGTGGAACGCGGATCGAGGGAATCTTCTGAGGAACACGGAGCGGAGGATTCGGCGGGAACGCTCCTTCAGGGTGATTCTGATGGGGTGATGGATGTCAGAATCATCGGGAAGGTCGATCCTTTGGGGAATCGGACTACACCGGATGGGGGCCGGACGCGATGCGCGCCTCTAGGTTCTTGGCACAACTCTATTGAGTTTCTGATCGATTGCCTCCACCTGATCCGGCGGAAGGTTTAGATCAATTAATCCCTTATCAACACGCTCCCAGAACCGCAATCGCTCCGCCGGATCGTCTATATCGCTTTCCGAAATATAGGCGAGGTATTTGACCACTTGCTGCATGGTCTTCCCCTCGACCCGTTGATTCCGGACCAGAACGGCATAGAGCGAATAGGCTTGAGAGCATGCCGATTCCTTCTGGGCAAGCTTTCGTCGCTTCCATCGCACGAACATATGTCACCTCGGTAGTGTTATCGGGTCACGGGTATTCGAATTGCCCAATCCAGATGGGCATACCCGCGACGCTCCGTAAACGGAGTAAGGTTCGAAAAAGTTTGCGCTTTGCATAGCACCAGCCACGCAACTTCGTCGAGCCGCAAAATTAGGATTGTTGTATGATTCTCCAATGAATCCGATCCTGCCAATTCAATCTTTTCGCGATGCCCCCGTATTTCACGCTTTTTACACCATCCGCGGGGGTAACAGGCACCCCGCGCATCATGTCCGGCGCGTGGTTCCAGCCGATTCCCTCCCCTGCGGCTGTGCCGTGCGGTCGGCGCCATTGGCGCCCGGCTCCAGTCCGGCGGGGCGGGAAGCCCCCTGAACCTGCGAAAGCGCGCGGTACTCCCTAAGGGCATTGCCGAGCTTTGACATCACGTGATGCCGGTATTTGCCGTCGGCAAGCACCCTGTCATTTTTCGATAGCTGGAGCCAGTGCCCCTCGGCGATCTCGGCGATCCTGACAAGCGCCGCAAGCATCTCCCGCGAACCATCGCCATTATGTCCCCGTGCCGCGCCCATCGGATCGGCTGACTCTTCCGCCAGCCCCATCCGCTGCTCGTCAATCAGGCCGATTGAGAAGTCCAGGAGATCGCGCAGGACGACGCGCAGCTTTGCCGGATCGGCCAGATGATCAATCACCTGTTTGGATGCTTCAAGATGCTCTTTGGTGATCCGCAGATCATCGTCGGTCATTCTTCCCATCTGGTTGTTCATTAGATCATTCCACTCGCTTATGACAGGTGCCCGGATCGGATGTTTTCGGGTCCGATTCCGTTCATTCCGTGGCCGCCCGGTCGTATATTCCCCCGATTCCGCCCCTGATACGGCGCGGAACGCGGGAAACGGGCGCGTTGTGGGGTGAGCGCATATCTGAACGCTGCTGGATGCTATTGCCGGCTGCCGGCAGGATATCATCATCGAACCTGCCGGGACGTACGCTGAAGGTACATAACCGACAAAACCGTCCGTGCGGAAACGGCGAACGGGCTTCGTTGCGCGGGAGCATACGCTGGACCAATGAAAAACTACAGGCGGCGGTTATCGGCCCTGGACGGGCCACGCAGTCGATTGAGCGGCCAATATAGCAAAAGCATATCATGCAGGGCGATGCAGACCATCCTTCAGGATTGAACCGGAATTCCGCCGCCGCCAATCCTCCATCCGGATCAACGTCAGGTATGGAACCGGATAGTGAAGGCATCTGGAACATTCCGACCGATATAATTGTCTTTACCTCTGCGTGGGATCAGCAACGGGCAGAACAGATCAGGCGCGCCCGAATGTCAGTCAGTACTCAACAACCAGGACGGAGATAGCAGATTATGCCGATGCGTAACACCCTTGCCCTGATGGGCCTCATGGTTTCAGTCGCAATCCTCCCCGGCTCCGCGGCAATGGCCCAGAAACAGGCTCCGCTGCCGAAGGAAAAAGTCGATTATTATCTCGGTGAAGTGATGATCATCTCCTCGGAGGGAAGCTCGCTGGGAAGCCAGCTCTCGCTGGTGAAGCGCACGGAGACCCCGGCGGATGGGAAGATCATCGAGGATGTCATCGCGATCAAGGAGGATGATACCACGCACGAGTATATCACCAACTACGCGGTAACCGGCAAGCAGTTCACCATGAACGATCCCGAGGGGACGTATACCGGCGAAGGAGCGCTGGAGGGGAAACCGGCGGCATGGACATCCTGGAAATATACCGTCACCCTGAAGGGAGGAGCCGGAACAATCGTCGGCCTGGATCTCTTAACCGATGAGGGAATCGTCTCAAAAAAGACATTCCTCGGCTCCGACGGCAAGATCGGCGTGCGCTTCTCCTCCACGCTGAAGCCGATCAGCCTGATGACCTACACGATTCTGCGGAAAAGATTGCTGAAGAGCTGATGGCGCGATAGATCACGATCTATCAAAAAGCCCTTATTGCCGACAGCGATAAGGGCTTTTGAGTTGATGGGCCTGCCGCTCCCCTCTACCAATACACCGGCAGTTTCCGGGAGATACTCTCTGTCGGCGTTTGCAGCACCAGGAAGTAGAGGCCGGATGGCACGCCGGCAAGATCAAGCTGCACGCGATAGCGACCCGATTTGGCGATTTCATCCAGCAGCGTTCGCACGTGACGGCCAAGGGCATCAACCAGGAAGAGGTGGGTGCCGCCATCTTCCGGCAGAGAATAATCGATCATGGGAGGGGTCGCGCCGGAGGCGGGGGCCACCACCGAAAGAGCCGCCGCATCCCCGGAACCGATCAGCCTTGGCCCATTCCCCACATTACACACGGCCATTGTCACGCTGCCGGCAATTTTCTCGGGGTTCCGCAGGCAGTCATCATCAATGTCCAGGGTATCAATGGCAAGGGTCGTGACAAGGACATCCCCCAGCATGGCGCGAAACCGGAGGATGGCAATCGTGTCGGTCCCCGATGTCATTCCGGTGAAACGGATCTGGCGATCGCCTCCGATAACCGTTCCGGCGGGGAGGCCGATTGGGAGAAGCGTCGTCCTGTCGAATCGCACCGAACAGCCGAACGGCACTCCAGCTCTCGGGCCGTCTCCATTCTCCCTGAACATCCTGAGCGGCATCGTGATCTCCGTTCCGGGAATCACCCCCTCGGTGGCCCCGATCTTCGGCAGGGAGAGCTTGTAGGCTCCCTCCGCCGCCGGCAAAACCAGCACCGTATCGCTGGACTGGCAGCGGTCGTTGTGGAGCGTCACCCAGTACGTTCCCGGCTGATCGACCGTGATTGACCGGGTGGTGGCCCCGGTCGACCATAGAAATTTCTCGCCGATCCCCTTCACCGTCAGCGTAAGGTTGCTGTCGTTGCAGCCCAGTATTCTATCGGCTCCAAGATCGGCAGGAGCATCCACCGGCATCGTTACCTGTACGGTATCACTGGACTGGCAGCGGCCGTCGTAGAGCGTCACCCAATACTTCCCGGGCTGGCTGACCGTGATCGATGGGGTGGCAGCACCGGTTGACCAGAGGAATCTGGAGCCACTCCCCGTTGCCATCAGGGCGATATCGCCGCCAGCGCATGCAATCACCTGGTCGGGCCCAAGGTCGGCCGGCTCGCTGGGGCCTGATATCACCAGCACCGTATCGGTGGACGCGCATTTGCCGTTATAGAGCATCGCCCAGTATGTCCCCGGCTGATCCACCGTGATCGACCGGGTGGTGGCGCCGGTGGACCAGAGAATTCTCCCGCCGATCCCCTTCACCGCCAGCGTAAGGTTGCTGTCGTTGCAGCCCAGCACTCTGTCGCCTCCAAGATCGGCGGCTTCACCCGGCCCGGCGCCGCGACCGACAATCGTGATACTATCGACTGATAAACAGGGGCCGCTGGAGGAGACGACCCAGTAGGTGCCGATGCTATCAACCTGAATCGTTGCCGTGGTATCACGGGTTGACCAGAGATATTTTCCGGAGCCTCCCGTTACGGTAAGCATTATGGGGCCGGAATTGCACTCCACCACGCTGTCGCCGTGAATTTCGACAAGGCTTGCCCCTCCGTTCGCGATCACGATGGTATCGCTGGAGACCTCGCCACACGTGCTGACTCCAGTCACCCAGTAAACACCAGGGGAAAACGCCGTATACGTTGGCGCATCCGAGCCATCCGACCAGCTATAGCTGATAAAATCCTCGCCGGCCTTCAGCACAATCACCCCATTGCCGCATATCACCGTATCGGGGCCAAGGTCGATCCTGGTGTTGGGCCGGCTGATCACCAGGTGAATGGTATCGGTGGATGGGCAGCCGCCGGCCGTGGTCGCCACAACCCAGTACGTGCCGCTGGTGGCAGGAGTGAACGTTCTGGAAGTTGATCCATCCTGCCAGCGATAGTCCGAAAAACCGGGGCCGGCGTCCAGATTCAGCGTGCCGGGGCTGCACATCGTGGTATCGTTCCCAAGCCTGATATCGGGAACCGGTTTTGATCTGATCCTGAGGGTCTCCTCCAGCGAGCCGCAGTCGGCGACGCTCTCCACTCTCAGCTCGACGGCACCTGAATCGGTGAAATCGAGAATCACATCAGCTCCGGCGCTTCGGATGACGGCCGGGCCGCTAACGCTCCAGTGATTGATCCCATTGAAGCACCATCCCCCCTGCGTGTAATATCTGGCGGGGGCGTTGCGGCACGCCTCTGCGGGCCCGGCAATACTGAGCGTCTTGACGGAATACCCGGCGATGGAGACCGGAAGCCCCTGAAGCACCATCCCGGTGGTGAGAAAAATCTCGGAATCGTAGAAACCGCAGGCGGTTCCACGCACGTTCGGCATCGGTATCATTCCCAGAGTTCTGGTCCCCGGCTCCGCCACATAGATTCTTCCGTCCGGCCCGAGCTGAAGGCAGGACATGATGGCATCGGAGTAGCAGACATCGATCCGCGATAGCTTGATGTTCGACGATGGCGATATATCGTATTGCGCCAGCCGGTACGCCTTGATCTCGCAGACATAGAGGAGCTGGCCGTCCGGCGAGAACTCGGATGAATAGGCATCCGCGCTCCGGTTGAGATCCGCCACAACAATCGGGTTGCTGACGATACCGGTTGCCTTGTCGAAGTCGAACAACTCCACGGTTGGCCCCTTAATGTCCCCGCCGAGCGTCGAGCAGAGTCGCGAGCCATCGGGCGAGAATTTCAGGCCGCCATAGCGATTTTCCCCCGAGGAGATGGAGCCCACGCTGGAGACGACCGGCGTGTATTCCACGCCGTCCGGGGTGACGTGAAACGCGACGAATCGATCGTTCCGCATCTCGTGGGAAACGATCCAGATATCGGAGCAGTTATCATGAAATACCGCGGCAAGCCGCTCGCTGATATTGCTGTCGAGGAGTTTTCCTTTGCTGATGACCGCCCCACGACCGCTGTCCAGCGACATATCGACCACCGAGTAACGGAGATCGGTTCGCTGGTCGGTCCAGTTGTTGGTGGTGAAGATATAGTAGAGGGAATCGCTGGCGGGCGCCGGGATGATCACGCACGGCTGCGCCGAGAAGCTGGAGCCGCCGAGCCCCGTTCCCCCCTTCATCACCACGTTATTCCTGTTCCAGACAGTCTCGCCATTCGATGAACAGACCAGTTTTCCAGTTCCATCGCAGATCGAGGCAACCCCCTCCCGAGCGGTGACACTACCGCCCGGCCGGGTGACGGGAGTCCCAAGGCTGAAATCGACGCCCGCGCCGTTGCCGAACAGCCAGACATTTCCGCGCTTGCTGTTGCGGCAATCTCCAACCCGCACCAGCAGATCCATCGTATCCTGGCAGGTCCCGTTCCCCACCACAAGGTAGACATGGTAGCCCCCCGCCGTCGGAAAACGCTGCTCCACGGCTGGCCCCTCCCCGATCGGAACGCCGTCGATAAACCAGTTGCTGGTCAATCCGCTGTCGGAGGTGGAGGTAAAGACGATTGATGAATTTACAGCGATGCTCGTATGGTTCGCGGTAAAGGAGGCTTTGATGGGACAGGTGACAACCACCGTCACGGAATCCGCCGCCGTGCAGGCGGGATCGCCGTTGTTGGCGATCAGCTTCACCTTGTGCCTCCCCTGCGGGATAAACAGGTAGTTGAAATCGCGCGATGATGCAAGGACCTTCCCATCAATCATCCAGGAGAACGCCGATGCCCCCGTGGTTGTATTGGTGAAGGTAACGGAAGTGCCGGAGGTGACGGCAAGGGCACTGGCCTTGAACGACACGGCAATGCTGCTGGCGCAGGTGTTGACGCATCCCCTGGATGTGAGAAGCCCCGCTCGCGGCCCCTTCAGCACCTCGATCATCCTGTCACGCTGCCCCGCGGTAAACGCCTTCTGACAGTAGGTGAGGCCATAATCCATGTAGTTG
>JBDSJW010000366.1:0-13310 GCA_039917235.1 Kapaibacterium sp. (SeqCode)
AATGGGCGAGCTTAAAAGCCCTTTCGATTCAACGCTGCCATTTGATCGTTTTTCTTTTCAAAGCATGTCGAAATCTTCGTGATGAGCTGATTGC
Source organism: Kapaibacterium sp. (SeqCode) (assembly GCA_039917235.1). Lineage (GTDB taxonomy): Bacteria > Bacteroidota > Ignavibacteria > OLB7 > OLB7 > JAFDZV01. Next base: position 95 of record JBDSJW010000366.1, read on the forward strand.
TCGTTTCGGAACGTTCGGTAGTGGATCAACCGGATGGTCGCCATGCGGACGACTTCGTTGCCATACACACCAATTAATGGGCGCCGCCGTGTGCTCCATCATTTAACCCCCACTTACTATTAAGGGAGAGTCAGATGAAACGTTTATTCAGCTTGCTTGTGTTCCTGGCGATCAGCTGTATGCTGACGCAAGGGGCATTTGCGCAGTTGCCGATTCAATGGGGCGACGCCGTCGTCACATGTGAGGGTTTCAACGCGGGCGACCCGGTCTTCGGGATCATGCGGATTCAGAACGCGAACACCGCTCCGGTGAATATCAACTGGGCGCCCCCCATGGTTCACCCGGCGAACTGGACGCTGGGCAACTTCGGAGAGGTTTTCGGCATCGCGATCGATCCGAGTGGTGATATCTACGTGACGAGCACATCGTGCTACAGCCTTCACACCTATACGGCCTCCGGTCCTGGCACCATCTTCAAGGTCAGCGGCACCACCGGACTTGTCATCTGGTCCACTCCGCTTCTCAACGATGCCGCAACGCATCCCGCGCTTGGCAATGTCTGCTACGATCCCGACCATCGCCAGCTTTTCGTGACGAATATGGAAGATGGCAAGATCTATCGGATCAATGCGACCACGGGCGCCACGATCAATACGTTCGATCCGTTCCTTCCCGATGGCGGCTCTCCCGGCTTTGCGCCGCGTGGCGAGCGGCTGTGGGGCATCGCGTATCGCAAGACCTCCGCGGACAATGGTATCGTCTACTTTAGCCGCTGGCAGGAGGATATGACACATCAGAGCTCCGTGGTGGCCAACGAGATCCATTCGATCAACCTCGATGCCGCTGGAAATTTCACCGGCGGAACGACCCTGCGGATCACCGTTCCAGTGCTTCCCGGGACCAACTATTCCAACCCCGTCTCTGATATCGAGTTCTCCTCCGCCGGCCTGATGCTGTTTGGCGAGCGGACGATGTATGCCGATGATCAGCCAACCGCGCATCAGTCGCGCATGCTGGAGTACAAGCTTTCCCTCGGCGTCTGGATTCCGAGCGGACATACGTTCGATGTGGGGGCACTGACGAACTTCGGCATCAAGGCAAACGCCGCCGGCGGTGTCGATTATGGATACAGGGGATTTGACAGCAAGAAGGGGCAGACCCTCAATTGCGATTCGATGACATGGGCAACGGGGGATGCTCTCCATTTCGTCCCGGGTCCTGTTCCTCCGACGGATTATAACTACGGCATGCAGGGATTTCCGGCCACCGGCGGATCGATCGCCAACAGCGTGCTGATAGATTTCGACGGCGACACGACCAATCAGGCAAAAACGCAGCTTGGCGATGTCGATGTCTATAAGAATTGCGCGGTTGACGTCAACCCATGCCTCCAGCGCCGCTTCCAGCTCGTCTCCGACCCGCAGGCCCCGACCGGATCGTGCTGCTGGATTCTGACGCTCACCAACAATTTCTCCGCGACATTCTGGACGCAGATCCAGCTTAACATCATTTCGGGCGGCACATTCTCCGGCGCCTCGGCGCAGCCGGGATGGACGGTGGGCCTGACGTCGGCCAGCGTACACTTTACGCCGCCGGGTGCCGGGTTTATGCCGATCGGCAACTCCGTCTTCCGCTACTGCCTTGCCGCCACGGCGGTGCCGCAGAGAGTTCAGGTTGTCTGGATCGGTGCGGATGGAACGCGCTGCTACGATACGCTTTTCACCGACTGCCCGCCGCCGCCGAAGCTTTGCGCGCGGCTGACAGGGGTGAAGATCGCGTGCGGCCAGGTCGTCAACGGCCAGCAACAGTACACGATGGGCTTCCAGATCTTTAACAGCACCAGCCTGCCGTTCACCATCAGCTCGGCATCGATCATCGTGACCTCGCCTCCCGGAGTGTCGTTCGCTCCCGGATTCCTGGCGTTCCCGATTGTCAATCCGGGGGGAACCTCGATTCCGTTGAACGGCACGATCCTCGGCGGGCATGCCGGCGACAAGGTCTGCCTTGCGATCACGGTCTGCAACCAGCGGCGCGACACCTGTTGCAGGTTTGACACGTGCTTCATTCTGCCGAAGTGCGCCAACTGCTGCGATTCGCTCCATATCAAACTTGGATCAGTGAAGCAGTCGGTTGGTGGCGGCGGGACGATCACCCTCTCCGAGCAGGTGACGTCAAATCCGACTCTGCTCCGGAGCTTCAACGCCACCATCGTAAGCGCCACGCAGTCGATCTACTGTCCGCGTCAGGCGTGGGCCGGGGTCAACCCGGTTGCAGCGATCTTCACCAGCGGCTCCTTCGCGACAGCCCCAGCTCTTCCGGTTTCGCCGTGGGGGACGGGGACTGTGACATGGGGGACGAACCCGTCGGGCGTAACGGTGGTTAACGCGCCGCTCTCCCTGACGATCAAGTTCCCGCCGGTACCTGGCTTCCGTTGCAGGGACACAATCAGATATTGCATCAAGTACACCTACACGGATGTCAACTGTCACACGTGCGATACCACGGTGTGCTATCTCGTCGTCCGCTATGGCCTCATCTTCTTCCCGGGCGATGTTCTTACGCCTGACAAGTTCCCATTTGGACCTGGAAAGGATGATGGTGATGGAAAGACCAACGATGGCAGGACCATCCTCAGCGATGGCTCGGACGCAAAGCCCATCCGGATCACCATGGCATCGGAAAGTGATGGAACTCTGACGGTGGAGAATACGGCACCGGGACCGGATGATGATCCCGCCAGCGCCATCACAATCGTCGGGATCGGCATCGAGCCGGCGGTTGGGATCGATCTGAACAGCTTCTCCGATAACGCCACCGGACAGGCCGCTGAAATCGTCGATCGCGTGGCGATGATCTCCAATCTCTCCAATGTGATCGCGTCGGGACAGTCGAGGGATTTCAGGCTTGTCTATAATAACCCACTGGGCGCGACTTCGTTCCAGAACGTGGTCCGAATCCGGTACCAGATCGTTGATGGCACCGATGATATCCAGGAGGCGACGATCGCCGTCTATGCACGCACTCCGGCCGGTACCGGCGGTGATGTTCTCGCCGTCGATAACGGAATCGCCCTGACGAATGTCCGCACCTATGGGCTGATGTTCGACAACGGCAACCGCACCGGCGATAAGATCACGCGGGTGGTGATAACGCTGGGACGGGGGGATGATGATGCGATCATGGCAGTCGGTCCGGGCATCGACAAGACCAGCGCCGGTCTGAAGGCCTACGCCACCGTGGGAAGCGACATCTCGACTCCGCTGCTTCTCTCCGAGGCGCCGTCCGAGGAGAAGGCGGTCGCCGCTCCGCTCGATCCAAAGGCGCACGTCTCGCCGATCTACGTCACCGTCTGCGGCGGCACCGATCGGAGCGTGACGCTCAACTACACGAGCTACAATGATGCCGGCGAGGCGGTTTCCACCGGCACGATCACCGCGGACGCGCCTCTTTCGGCCCGATCCTCCGGTATCTCGGATCAGGTGGTGACGGGCGTCGGAAGCATCAACTGCGTTCCGAACCCGCTGACCAACCAGGCGATGATCACCTTCGTTCTCCCACGCGCCGAGAACCAGGTGTGGGTAACTGTCACCGATCCGCTCGGTCGGGAAGTTGCCCAGTTGCTCAATGGCGTTTCCCAGAGCGATGGCACGCACTCGATGACCTTCGATGCCTCCAAGCTCGCCAGCGGCACCTACTTCTACACGATCCGTACGTCGGCGTTCACGCAGACCCGGAGCATGCAGATCGTCCACTGACGGATGGGACGATAACGACGTGATGTAACGAACGGCCGCGCTCCGAAAGGGGGGCGGCCGTTCGCTTGCGCCGATATCAATCCCCCTCAACCAATCACCATCAAACGTCGAAGGGCTTCCACCGGTATCGGAGGAAGCCCTTCGTGCGATTGATCGGTTACGCCGGACGGGATCGTTACGCCGCGCCGGCGGTCGCGGTTACGGCGGCCGGAACCGAATGGAACGCGATCGCGAGCCGGTTCCAGGCGTTGATCGCAGCGATGGCGAATGTCAGCTCCGTTATCTCCACATCGCTGAACTGCGTACGGGCGTTTTCAAATTCCTCAACGGGGACCTGCTGATCCTTCAGCACTGTCACCGCCTCGGCCCAGGCCAGCGCCGCCCGTTCGCGATCGGAGAAAAAGGGAGTGTCACGCCAGATCACCACGCCGTTCAGCTTGCGATGGTCCTCTCCAAGCGCGTCCGCGTCGCGCCAGTGGAGGTCAACGCAGTACGGGCATCCGTTGATCTGCGAGACCCTGAGGTAGACCAGATGCAGCAGCCCCTCCCCGAGCGATGTTGTCTTGAGATGGCCGGAGAGGGCGTTAAGCTGCCGGTAGGCTTCCGGCGCCAGCTTGGTATATGGCAGACGAGGCATGGAGTATCCTCCGATGAATTGGTGCGCTGAAATCAGTTCGGTGAATCGGCGCTTGGGCCGTAGATGCCCGGAAGCGGCACATCCTTCAGGCGGAGATAGACATCGAGCTGGCCGCGATGATGGATGCTGTGGCTCAGCACAAACGAGCGGAGAACCGCGACGCGCGGCAGCGTGAAGACCTTGTGCTCTCCATGCATCAGCGTCCAGGGGACCATCATCTCCTCATCCGATGTCGATGCTATCGTGGCGCGCGCGTCGGCGACGTTCTTATCGAACTGCTCCAGCGTATCGGCCATCGACGCGTATGTCGGGGGGACGAAACCACCGCCATCGGCGGGCTTCAGGTCCAGCTCGGTCTTCGTCAGCGTGAAGCCGGTCCATGTCGGGATGTTTGCCAGGTGGAGCGCAAGCCCCCCCATGGATGCCGATTTCTCGTGCGGCTTCCAGGAGGCATGCTCCTCCGGGACGATCGTCAGCAGTTTGCGGGTGTTCGCCATCTCCTGGTCGAACTCTGGAAGAATCGATTCTGCGATTGCCATGCTGTTTTGTGGAATAACGTGATTGAGTGAGTTGTGCCGGCGCGCGGAATTCAGACGGCGCCGACGACGATATTGAAATTGAAATTCGGTGTCCCGAGCGTTCCCATCAGACGGAGCCAGAGCGGCAGGATCATCTCGGTGCCGCGCGCCGTGGTGATATCCCCCAGATCGATGATATTCTCCCGCTTCCATCCGAATGCCTCGTGGAGAAGATCTCCCACGCGCGCCTTTCCCCCGGCATCGTTTCCGCTCATGAAGATGGTATGGTCCCCGGCCACCAGCCCCGGATTTACCATGATGGTGCAGGTCAGCGTGTTAAGCGTCTTGACCACGTTAAGCTCGGGGAATGCCCGCTGGATCTGCTCGCCAAGGGAATCGTCGTTGCAGACCGCGAGGGTTGGAGGGAAGCCGTTGGAGAAGTCGAGCGGGTTGGAGATATCGATCAGGATCTTGCCGGCCAGATTCCCTGCACCCGCCAGTTCAAGGACCTGGAGCGTGGCAAGGCCCGACGTGCAGTTGAAGATGATCTCGCCGAATGCCGCGGCATCCGCGAACGTTCCATGGGAGGCATTCCCGCCGGCCGATTCCGCCCACGCCACCGCCTTCGGGTTGTCGTGGGTTCTGGAGCCCATCATCACATCATGTCCCGTCTGCGCCAGTTTGGTGCCGATCGTGTTCCCAACCATTCCGGTGCCGAGTACCGCAAGCTTCATCATGTTCTCCCGTGGAAGTGCCGTGAATCGTTCAGAAGGATATCGCCGTGCGCCGCCGTTCTGGGCGGAGGGACCGTGCGTGCCGCAAAAGTACGGAGAGGGGGGCGGTCGACAATAGAATCGGGAAGATACGGTTTGATGATGCCGTCGCGGCGGCGCTCGCGCCGTATTTCGACAAGATTCCTCTCTGGATCTTCGGCCACCAGCATAATCTGGTGATCTTCGATGAATTCCGGGGTCTGCGTCGCGTCGGAATATTGAAGCGCCACATCCGAACGTGCTTGCCTACCCGCTTGACCTTTCAGCCGATGGAAAGCATTTCAGCCATGGATTTGAGCTGATACGGCTGAATGGCGCGGGGAATCCGGCGGAGATTGATTACCTGTTACCAGGTGCTTTCGGATGGAAGCTGGGGGCAGGTCTATCATGAGAGCATCAGCTAGCGTAGAAACGGGGGATGTCGCTTCCCGGAACCTCCCGCGACATCCTCCGTCTCAACCGCCGAGTGCTCCCGCGGGAGCCATCCCCCGGATTTCCTATATTCCGGTCCCGGATGGCCTGTCATCTGGCGGGATGCAGCAAATGAACCGCCGCCTGCATGCCGACCTCCGGTCTGGATGGCAGCGGCCGGCATGATCAACCCTAATCATAAGGGAGGTATATCGTGAAACGTTCGACGCTTCTTGCTCTCGCGTTCATCTTCACCGCCGCATTTCCGCTTGTCTCGCGCGGCCAGTCCACCCTGAAGGATCTTGTTCCGGATGATGACAACCCGATCGCCGGCGATTCCGCCGCTCCGCAACGTATCGGCCTTCCCCCGGCACAGATAGAATTTTCGGAAAACCAGACGCGTTCGCTTACCGGCTACTGCTTCGATCAATATCTGATCGCCCCGCGACGGGTTACCAACTTCCAGCATGTCCTCAGCGGAAACAGGGATGCCGAAGTTCATACCGCCAGCGGCAAAACAATGACCCTGAGCGATGCCATCGCCAAAGGGGCGGTTGCCATCAAGGCGGTGCAGCTCCAGGTGATGTTCCAGAACCGTCTCAACGAGCCGATGTCGATCACGCTGAAGCATCCCGCGGTTCTCTGGGATCGTGATGGAGGCGAGGTAAATCAGCAGGCCCTGAATGTGCTGGAGTCGAATAACCAGAACGGCGAATGGCGCCAGCAGGCAATCTGGCGGATCACCACCGCGGAACGCCAGCTCAAACTGCTCGGATATTACGATGGATCGGTCTGGAATATCGATCGCGACAGGTTCCATGCCGCCGCCGCCGCGTTCCAGCGCGAGAATGGCATCGAGGAGAATGGCGAGCTTGATAATGGGACGATTGTCCGTCTGGTGAGCAACGAGGGGGAGCTGCGCGATCGGCTTGGAAAGCTCGGATTCCGCGACCGCGAGGGGAACAGTCTCTTTGAGGATCCGGCGGCGCAGATCAGGGCATATCAGCGCTATGCGGGGACTAAACCGAATGGCCGGTGGAACAAGGCTCTCTCCTCCCGCCTTGCCGTGGATGAGCGGATTGTCCCGCAGTTGAACGCCCTCCGCTCCGATGGCCGTCCGATGGCCGATGCGTTGAAGGATTCCCCTTCCCGTTCCGATATCCTTACCTATCTGAACGCCCGTGGCGGGATGATGGCGCTGGTCGAAACCCCGCAGGGGATCGAGCTCTGGGGACGCCGTGGCGGCTCGTATCAGTTCCAGGGACGCGGGACCGATGCGGTGAAACGGATGGATGAGGCCGCATACGCGCTTTCCGTTCGTGCCACGAAGGATAATCGCGTGGTGATCTATCCCCGTCTCGGCGATGATCACACAATGATCGTCGCGATCGGTGACAGGAATATCTCCGTCGATGCCGGCAGGCTTGCCTCGTTCCTGAAAGGGGGGAAGATCCCGGATGAGCTTGCGAACGCCATCGCCCCGCTGCTGCCGAAAGGCTCGGCGCTGACCGGCGGCGGTTCCGCCGCGACGGTGATCGTCTATCGCGGGCCGCTGGTGCAGGGGAAGCAGGTGGATGGGAAATCGCTCCTTCAGCGGAGCGGGGTGGATCAGGTGGATGGCGCCCAGCTTGCCCAGGCACTGGACCGCACCTACGGCGATCGTGCCGATCTCTATCTGAGCGATGACCTTCGCATCGGCGCCACCAGGCTCCGCGGGGCTACCGATCAGGGGGCCGGGATGGTCGGCACGGGGAGCGCCGTCGGCGATGGCGCCGCGCGCTGAAGAATCGGGTAAATACCCGCGCCCCCCTCGGTCCGTTCAGGACGGAGGGGGGCGCTTTCGTTTGCGGCCGGTAAGGTTCCGTAGCGGTTATCGTCTCGTTAAACTCCGCCATTTCTCGATCGTCATACTCGCTCTCCCAGGCCGCCGCCATCGTGGGCTACCAGTCATCAAGCTCGTTTGGTGATGCCTCCCGATCAGCCCGGCCGATTTCCCCTCTCGCATCGCATCCCGAATCTCCGGAAGAATTTTGCCGGATGGGCGTGCAGCGCCGGGGGCTTCCGTACAGTCTTTGGTTCGATATCATCCAGAACAGAGATATACCATTGAATAGATTAATTGTGGCCGGCAGACCGATGCTTTTTGCCTCAGCGATCGCCCTGATGATGGCGATCGTGGGTTGCCAGGAGTTGATTATTACCACAGGATCGGGGAACACGCCGGATACGACGACCGCCGATCCAGGTCTCCCCGATATCACCGGAAGCGACGCGCCGAAATGCGATCCCGGCATATTCGCGGCCAAGGCGGCGGCCTCCACAACCTCCTCCGCTCCCGCGGTGGTTGTGCCGAACAGTTATATCGTGGTGTTGAACGATGGAGTGGGGGATGCGGCCATCAACGAGCTGCGGGGGACGCCGGCCATGGCGAAGTTCGCCGCGTCAGACAGGGTCTTCCATAGCGCGCTGAACGGGTTTGCCGGGCAGATGACGGCGGCGCAGGCGGACAGGCTGCGGAGCGATTCAAGGGTGAAATACGTGGAGAGGAATTATCGCGTTCAGCTCGATCCCCACGATATCACCGCGAACTCAACATCGGGGCAGGCGATGCCGTGGGGCGTCTCCAAGGTGGGCGGTTCCCGCGATGGGAGCGGCCGGACGGCGTGGATTATCGACACCGGCATCGATCTCTATAATCCCGATCTGAACGTGGATCTTGCGCGCAGCAGAAACTTCGTCGATGAGGTCGGAACGCCCGCGATGGACGGCAACGGGCATGGAACGCATATCGCCGGGATCATCGGCGCGCGGGACAACTCCATCGGCGTGGTTGGCGTTGCGGCTAACGCTCAACTGGTCGCCGTCCGGGTGCTGAACGATACCGGCGCCGGCAATTACTCGACGATCATCGAGGGGCTCGACTATGCCACGGCCAATGCGCGTTCCGGCGATGTCATCAACCTCAGCCTGGGGGGCCCTCCCTCGCATGCGCTGGATGATGCGGTGCGCCGCGCCGCCGCTCGCGGAATCAAGGTGGTGGTGGCGGCGGGGAATGAGATGGAGGATGCCGGGCTCTCCTCGCCGTCGCGGGTGAACTATCCGGGAGTCTATACCGTTTCGGCGTTCGATATCAACGGGGATATGGCCTCGTTCAGCAACTACGGCTCCGTGGTCGATGTCTCCGCGCCGGGCGTCAGAATCCTCTCAACACGCGTTGGCGGCGGGACCGTCTATATGAGCGGCACCTCGATGGCCGCGCCGCACGTTGCCGGGCTGCTTCTGTTCGGATCGCTTCACGGCAGCGGCTATGTCACCGGCGATCCCGACGGATGCGACGATGCGATTGCCTATCGGTAGGCGGAGAAGATATTCGTTGTAGATTATGGGCGGACGTTCGATTGAACGTCCGTTTCTTTTTCCTCCCATTACCAGAAGAGTTCCACAGCAGGCTGTTGAACTATCTCCGGTGCGCAGGCTGTTCAAGGACGAGCAGATGCAAGGCGGTCGGACCATCGCTCACTGCGGCGTCCCTCAACAGTTTGATAACCATCCAGCATCGTCGGAGAATATCATGTGGTATATCAGTTTCCAGGGAGAGTCGGACGGAGAAGTGAATAATATCCTCATCTATCACGACAGTGGAGTGGAGCATTCGCAGCCGAATCTTCTGCCGACCGGAGGCGCGAACCCGGCATTACAGGAATTGCGCGGGTTCACCATCGTCGGCGATCTGCTTTATGTGGTCAACGCGTACAAGAGACTGAGCCAGCTCCTTCTCTACCGCGCAAACGGCGATGGGACATATCTTTTCGAGAGCATATTCGCTTCCGCCGCCACCATCAACTCGATTCTCCACCCATTCGATTGCACGTTCGATCCCTCGGGGAACTGCTATCTCTCAAGCCAGGATACCAACGTCGTTACACGACTTCAGGACAGCGGCGCGGCGCTTCCGGTTGCCCCCTATCTCCTCGGGAATTATAATCCGTCGGGGAATTTTCTTGCCGGGACGTTCGTTGCCTCCACCGTCGGCGGCCTTCCCGGTGTCCATCCACCGGCTCCTCCCGATGTCCCTGCCCCACAGGGATTGCAGGTTGCCTATACCGACGGGACCGATACCAGGGTCGCTAATTCTGTTAGGGGAGTGGCCTATTACGCGGATCATCTGTTTGTCGCGGATGAGCCGGGAAACGCGGTCAAGATCTATGACGGGACCACCGGCCAGCTCGCCTGCACGATTGCCGGAAGCAACCTTTCGGCGCCGGTGCATCTGCTGTTCAACGGGAGCATGCTCTATATCGGCAGCAGCGGTAATGACAGCGTTCTCTCCTGCGATCTCTCCTCCGGGGTTCCGGCCGGAACCGTCGCCCCCGTCACCTTTATCGATGGCGGCGTGAAGCATATTTCGGGGATGGCCTTTGATGGCGACGGCAACTTCTATGCGGCGGAGCGGAAGGCGAAGAAGATCAAGAAGTTCAGTGCGAGCGGAGCATCGCTCGGCGATTTTATCACCGGGTTGCCGGATGAGCCGGAGTTTATCATGTACGTGCCGAAAGCGGGCTCATAACTGCCACCGCGCCATGCCGTCGCGATGATGTTATGATGTCCGGTGAACTATCGGCGCATGCCCGTAGCAAAATCGGCGACTTCTGACTACGTTTGCGGGAGGGGACAAAGGGGGGAACTCAACCAAAACGATATCGATCCATGACAAACCCGCAATGGCCCGCGATTCCGCTCGGCGAGTGGAGAACGACAAAGGATACGCTTCAGCTCTGGATGCAGATCGTGGGGAAGATCCGCCTGACGCTTACGCCACAATTGAATCACTGGTGGAATGTCCCGTTCTACGTTTCCGCCAGGGGGCTGACCACCGGGCCGATCCCCCATGATAATCGCACGTTCGAGATGGAGTTCGATTTCATCGATCATAATCTTGTCATCCGCGCAAGCGATGGAACGGTAAGGACGCTTCCGCTGATCCCACGTCCCGTTGCCGAATTCTACAGCGAGGTGATGTCGCTTCTGCACGAGCTTGGGATCGATGTGAAGATTCTTGCCAGGCCGTTCGGCATCAGCATCACCGAGCCATTTGCCACCGATCGCGTTCATGATTCCTACGATGCCGAGCGGGCGCATACATTCTGGCGGATTCTTGTGGGGGCCGATGCGGTTTTCAAGGAGTTCCGCGCGCGGTTTATCGGGAAGTGCAGCCCCGTCCACTTCTTCTGGCATAGCTTCGATCTTGCCGTGACCCGGTTTTCCGGACGGAAGGCGCCGGAGATGGAGGGGGCCGACAAGGTGACGAAGGAGGCATATTCGCACGAGGTGATCAGCTGCGGTTTCTGGGCGGGGGATGACAATATCACCGAGCCCGCGTTCTACTGCTACTCGGCGCCGGAGCCGGCGGGGCTTGCCGATGAACCCCTCCGTCCCGAGGCGGCCTTCTGGAACACCGCCGGCAATGGATCGATGGCGTTGTTGAAGTATGACGATGTCCGCGCCAGACGCGACCCGCGCCGCGCCATTCTCGATTTTCTCCAGAGCAGCTACGAGGCGGGCGCCAAACGGGCCGGCTGGGAGAGGGAAGCGCTGGAGCGGCCGGCGGCATCATAACAGACTGTTGAATTACTACAGATGCGCAGACCGTTCAACAACGATCAGATGCAAGGCCAACGCAGCAGATGACGTTGTTCAACAGGCTGATACGATCGGACTTTTTTTTCGGGGCGTGGAATGCGCGTATTCCACGGCTTTCAGTTCAGGAGATTATCAGGTATGGGGATGGAGCGTCTGATCGGCTGCCGGAATATTGCCCGTTGTGGGGCGATTGTGCTGGTGGTGCTTCTGGCCGGATGCGGCGCGGCGGCGCTGGAATATTCCGTGCAACGGACCGCGGATGCCGTGCCGCATGCAAGCCCGGAATCGATCCAGATATTTCGGGCGGGTGATAAGCCGGCACGCCCCTATACCGTGATCGGCACCATCGAGTCCAACCGTCGGAATCGCGGTCATGATTCAACGGAGATGTTGAAGAACTTCCGCGAGGCGACAACCCGGGCCAGGTCCGTGGCCGCCGAGATGGGGGGGGATGCCATCCTCAGTTTTATGTTCTATACCGGCGGGATGACCGCCGCGCAGCTCGATCTTCCCAATGGCGCGGGCGTCTATCGGGGAACGGTTGTGCGATACTGAGCACATGAAACCTGATGCGCCGGCCGGCGCCATTGCCGGAGTTGGCGGGTTCCGTCCGATGCCGCCGATCCCCGGCACCGGCGGCGATGCTCATCATCTGGAGATGGTTCCCGGTTTTTCCCCTCTTATCCATCCCTTCCCGTTCTATATTCACCGCTGATTGCTCCGGCGATTTCACGCGCGGCCCGCGCCGTACCCGGATCGCCGACATGGTAATCCGCTGTTTCCATCGATACACGATTCTGCAACCGCTCTTCTATGCGTCTATCGTCAATAGCACTGGTGATGGTCCTGATGCTGGCCTCACCGCTTCTGCGCGCGCAGCCTCTCCCGCCGGATAATGAACGCGGCCAGTTCTGCGCGTCGGAAGTGCTGCGCCAGCGGATGGTTGACGAGAGCCCTTTCGCGCGGTCGCGGGGGCGCGCACTCGATATGGCGATCTCCGATGTGCTGGACCGGCGGAACCGGCAGGGCTCCATATCAGGCGGGTCGGGGGATGAGACCATCTATACCATACCGGTTGTATTTCACATCATCCATAACAACGGGCCGGAGAATCTTTCCGATGCGGCCATCTTCCAGGCCATCCGAAACCTGAACGATGCGTTCCGGAACGTTGGAGTCTACGATTCCACAACTGGCGTGGATACGCGAATCATGTTCTGTCTGGCGCAGCAGGATGAATCGGGGCATTATTCCACCGGCATCAACAGAGTGGAGTCGCCGCTGACGGTGGATACGGTCGAACTGCGCGATCAGGCAGTAAAAAGCCTTTCCCACTGGAACCCCGATACGTATCTCAACATCTGGGTCGTAAAGGAGATCTACTCGCTCGGCGTCGGCCCCTCGGTTTCCGGCTACGCGGCGCCGCTTGGTTCGCAGGGCTCCCCGCGCGACGGCGTGGTTGTTGAGTCGTTTCTGTTCAGC
>JBDSJW010000367.1:0-6759 GCA_039917235.1 Kapaibacterium sp. (SeqCode)
CCCCGTCACGAGCAGGGCCGCGGGATGATTTCCCCGCCGCACACGCCACCGACCAACGTTTTCCGCAGATCCCGAACCGCGCGCGGTTGCATTGCTACCGGCCACCGTGGTAGCTTCCGGCTTCGACCGGACCCGCCGGGCCGGCGTTCCGATTTTTTCATTCCCCTTATCGCGACAAGGAAGCATACCGTGAGCAACAGCGATGTTATCAAGGCGATCGATGCCACACTGAAGGATATCCTCACGAAGCTCGATGCCCTGGAGCTTGATGAGTTCGATCTGGAATTCTCCGACGGCAAGCTGGTGGTGGAGTTCACCGATGGCGTAAAGCTGATTGTAAACCGGCAGAGCGCCGCCGATCAGATATGGCTTGCCGAGCCGCGCGGAGGATGGCACTACGATTATCGCGACGGACAATGGATCGACGACAAGCGCGGCGTGGAGCTGAAGGGGACGCTGGCGGAGCTGATCGGCGAGAAGATCGGCCGGCCGATCGAGCTTGCGTAAACGCCCCGGCAACGGGATCGATATTCAACATTCAACCGGGTTATCATGGCTCTCGATATCGTCATCTTCTACGGATCGGTGCGCCCCGCGCGGCAGGGAATCAGGGGGGCGCGCTTTATCACCACGATCTGCCGCGAACGGGGGCACAGCGCAACGCTGATCGACCCGATCGAATACAGGCTTCCGCTCCTCGAAAAGATGTACAAGGAGTATCCGAAAGGGGAAGCGCCCGAGCCGCTTGAGCGCCTTGCCGGGATCATCCGCGCCGCCGACGCGTTTATCATCGTCTCCGGCGAATACAACCACTCGATACCGCCGGCCCTCTCCAACATGCTCGATCATTTTCTGGAGGAATATTTCTTCCGCCCTTCCGGCATCGTCTGCTATTCCGGGGGATCGTTCGGCGGCGTCCGGGCGGCGGTCCAGCTCCGCGCGATGCTTGGCGAGCTTGGAATGCCGAGCATCCCATCGATCTTCCCGATCCCGAGCGTGCAAACCGCCATGGAGGAGGACGGCACGCCCACCGACGAGCGCACGGCAACGAGGATCGTAAAGTTTATGAAGGAGCTGGAGTGGTATGCCTCGGCATTGAAGGAGGCGCGCGCAAAGGGGCTTCCGTACTGAATAGTGCCGGGTCTTCCGGCACCCCGTGGCCGGAGCCTACCGGCTGTTGATATACATATCCTCGACAAAGCTCGACCAGATATTCTGAACGATGTACGGCGGCGGCACTTTCTCGCCGGAGAGGATCGGCGCCAGGAATCGGTCGCACTTCGCGATCTCCTCCTCCACCTCCTCCAGCTCCGACTCCAGCTCGTAGCGCCGCTCATCCACCCAGTGGTCATCGTCCAGCTTCTCACGCATCTCATACAGCTCGTCGTGCAGAAGCGACTGGACGTGAGCGCGTTCGGCGCGGAGCGCTTCGGTCAGGCGGCGCTCCTCGGCGGTGGGGGTACCCCCCTCGGCGGTGGGATCGGCAAGCGTCCTGACCAGATGGGCAAGGGTTCTGAGAAGGGGAAGATCGTGGCGCTGATAGGCCTCCTGCACAAGGTCCCAGTACTTCCGTCGCGTCGGGATCTCATCCCCGCCGGCATCGGGATGGAGTCGCTTGGCAAGGTGGCGATAGATCTCCCGCACCTCCCCCATCCGCCGACCCGGAGCGGTCCCGTCAGGCCCGTGATCCGCGAACGGCGACGGCCGCCACGCATCGTCAAGATCCTTCCGTTCCCCTTCGCTGAACGCCTGCTGCATCCGCGAGCGGACCCGCGCGAACTCATTGCGGACCGCCTTCATCACCAGCTCCACCATCTTCCGGTCCAGCTTCTGCCCGCGATCCAGCTTCAGCGCGAACAGCTCCACCATCCGCCGCCGCTCGCTCATCTCCAGCGTCCGCTCCTGAATCAGCCGCTCCAGCCCGCCGAACTCGTCGGCGTAACGATCGCGCAGTTTCGGAAAAAGATCGAACGTCAGACGGAGCCGCTCCTCGAAGACGCGCGCAAGGTCATCGCGAAGCGCCGCTATGCGGGCCCTGGCGCCTTCGACTGCCGGATGAATGATGATTGCGCTCACGGATTCACAACGGATTACTGATTACTACGGATGCTCGGACTGTTCAAGGACGCCGCGGATAATGTTGTTTTCCCACAGACGCTCGGACTGTTCAAGGACGATCAGCCGCAAGACGGCCGAACATGAGCGAATGGGGCATCCTCCCGGACGCCGCAATGAGCGAACGTGAAGGCCAACGCCGCGGATGACGTCCTTCAATAGCCTGCTACGGTGCCAGATAGATGATCAATATCGACGCCACCGCCCAGACAAACCCCGTGGCAAGCAGCGACGGATCGCGCAGGATCACCGACACCGGGTTCTCCGCAACCTGCTGCTTCTCATCGAGATAGAGATAGCGGAAGATGCCATACATCACGATCGGAACCGTGTAGATAAACTTATTGGTATGGAAGAACAGATGGGCGTGATCACTCACCGTATAGAGCGTGTAGCTCATGATCGAGCCGGCAACCGACACGTGCATGATAAGGTTTACCAGCGCCGGCGTGTAATCGTCAAGCACCTTCCGGGTCTCCCCGCGTCCCAGATGGTTGATCTCGCTCCGTCGCTTCGCAATCGCAAGGAAGAGCGAGAGGAAGAGCGTGCAGATCACCAGCCATTCCGACGCCTCCACCTGAATCGCCTTGGCGCCGGCGAGAACGCGAAGCATAAAGCCGGAAGCGATGATAAAGATATCGATCAGCACAACATGCTTCAGGCCGAAGGAATATCCCAGGTTGAGAAGGCCGTAGAGCGCGATACATGCCCCCGCCTGCCACGGCAGGTAGAGCGCCAGCGCCGCCGCCAGAATCACAAGGATGATAAGCTGTATGATCGCCGCCGGCACGGAGACGCGACCGGAGGCGATCGGGCGGAACCGCTTCTTTGGATGCTCGGCGTCGGCGCGACGGTCGGCGATATCGTTCAGGACATAGACGGCCGAGCTGATAAAGCAGAACGCGCCGAACGCCATCAGCGCCTCCTGAACGCTCTTCACGTTGGTAAGCTGCTTGCCGAAGACGAGCGATGCGAACACAAACGCGTTCTTCACCCAGTGCGCCGGGCGCATCAGCCGGATGTAATCGCGAATGGTGCCGGAAGTGACGTTCACCGCCGATGTGCCTGTTGGAGCGTCGTTGATCATGCGTTGTTGAGAGATGTCCGGCGCGCCACAAACAGTGTTTGATGTGAGACGCCGCTAATCAGTTCCGTTCATGGGATCGCGCTCCGAACCGAAAGCAGTTCCGGAGATCGTGGGCGATTCCGAAACGGAATAACAGAACATTCCTGGTTATGAAATAGCCAAGAAATTTTCTTCTGACGATGCTTGTCAGGGACGTTGTCAGGAGATGCTGCGAGCGGGCGCTAGGGGACGTTTGAAACGTCCCCCGACGGGGCGCGGAGCGCGCGCGACATCTTAGAATACTGGCTGCTCCTCGTAGATGCCGAAGACCTCCTCCAGCAACCTGCACATCTCCCCGACCGTCACGTAGGCGCGGGCGCAGTCCAGCACCGGGGGCATCATGTTCGTTCCATCCTCGGCGGCCTGGCGAAGCGCCGCGAGCGTGGCGTCCACGCGATCCTGATCGCGGCCGGCCTTCATCTCGGTCAGACGCCTGACCTGTTTCTCCTCCACATCCCGGCTGATCGTCAGCAGCGGGATATCGATCTTCTCATCGCGCTGCACGAACTCGTTCATCCCCACAACCAGCTTCTCCTTGGAGTCCAGCTCGCGCTGGTAACGATACGCCGCGTCGGCGATCTCGCGCTGGAAGAAGCCCGCCTCAATCGCCGGAATCACCCCGCCAAGCGATTCGATCTTGTCGAAGTATGCCTCAGCCTCCGCCTCGATCTTGTCGGTCATCTGCTCGATGAAATAACTGCCGCCAAGCGGATCGATGGCGTTGATCACGCCGGTTTCGTAGGCGATGATCTGCTGCGTCCTGAGCGCGATCGTCACGGCCTTCTCCGACGGCAGCGCCAGCGTCTCATCCATCGAGTTGGTGTGGAGGCTCTGCGTGCCGCCAAGCACCGCCGCCAGCGCCTCCAGCGCGGTGCGGACGATGTTGTTCTCCGGCTGCTGCGCCGTCAGCGAGCAACCGGCGGTCTGCGTATGGAAGCGGAGAATCCAGGAACGGGGGCTTTTGGCGCCATACTTCTCCTTCATCCTGCGGGCATAGATCCGGCGCGCGGCGCGGAACTTCGCGATCTCCTCGAAGAAATCGATATGGGAGTTGAAGAAGTGCGAAAGCCTCGGCGCGAAACTGTCGATATCCATCCCGCGCTCCAGACACTGCTCCACATACTCAAACCCATCGGCAAGGGTAAATGCCAGCTCCTGCGCGGCGGTGGACCCAGCCTCGCGGATATGATAGCCGCTGATCGAAACCGGATTCCACTGCGGCGCGTGCTCCGCGCACCACTCGATCATATCGGTGATGATCCGCACCGATGGGCGCGGCGGGAAGAGATATTCCTTCTGGGCGATATACTCCTTCAGGATATCGTTCTGGAGCGTCCCGCGAAGCTTTGAGAAGGGAACCCCCTGCTTCTCCGCCACCGCCAGATAATAGGCGAAGATCATGATCGCCGGGGAGTTGATCGTCATCGAGGTCGATACCTGATCGAGCGGGATGCCGTCGAAGAGGATCTCCATATCGGCGAGCGAGGTGACTGCCACGCCGCAGATGCCGACTTCACCCTCGGACATCGCGTCATCGGCATCGCGACCCATCAGCGTGGGGAGATCGAACGCGGTGGAAAGGCCGGTCTGCCCGTTTGCCAGCAGATACTTGAAGCGACCATTGGTATCCTCCGGCGTGCCGAACCCGGCGAACTGGCGCATCGTCCAGACCTTGCCGCGATACATGTTCGAGTGGATGCCGCGGGTATACGGATACTGCCCCGGAAATCCGAGCTTCTCCATATAGTTCCACCCCTTCTGATCGGCCGGCGTGTTCAGCACGTCCACCTCGTCCCCGGAAAGCGTGGTATGCTTCCAGTTGGTGGTCTTCGCGCTGGCGGCATCGGCCTCCCACGCGCTTTTGGCATCGTAGAATTCGAACGTAAGCTGATCGCCGGTCACTCCGTTGGCATGGCCGTTCGCGTGACCGTTGGCGGGATTGCCGTTGGTGCTCATGGTATCTATCCTTCTGCTAGTGAGTTCATTTCCAAGTCCTCGAAGATACGGAAGGAAGGGAGATGGAGAAATTGCGGGTTGTGAGATGATTTCCCGCCGATGCCTCGATTCCGGCCGCGGCTGGTGGCTTCATGCCGTATGGGACGGAGAGATCATCCCCACACGTTATCTTTCCAACATGCGGCTTATCCTCTTCATGATCACGCTTCAACTGACGGCAATCCTCGCCGGCTGCGCGGCGCGCCCACACGCATCGTCCGACGAAAAGCCGGTCCTCGATGATACACCGATCCTTGCCACGAACCACCCTCTCCTGCCGGAAGAGCCGCCACCGGCGGAGGCGGCCCGCGTCTTCCGCACCGATTTTTCCCGCCATACGGTCCCATACGCGGAGATCCTCTCCGGTGGCCCGTCAAAGGACGATATCCCGTCGATCGATACCCCCAGGTTCGTCCCGGTCGCCGATGCCGACCGCTGGCTCCGGCCGAACGAGCCGGTGATCCTCCTCGATATCGATAACGATGTCAGGGCATATCCGGTCAGGATCATCATCTGGCATGAGCTGGTCAACGACATGGTCGGCGGCCGCCCCGTGCTTATCAGCTTCTGTCCGCTCTGCAACACCGCCATCGCATTCGACCGGAGAGTGGGGAACCATGTGCTCGATTTCGGGACCACGGGATATCTCCACTACAGCAATCTGATCATGTACGACCGGCAGACCGAAAACTGGTGGCAGCAGGCAACCGGCGAGGCAATTGCCGGGAAATATGCCGGGGCGCTCCTCTCGCCAATTGCCACGCGCATCGTCCCCTGGAGCCACCTCCGCGAGACATATCCCGAGGCAAAAGTTCTCTCCGGCGCGACAGGCCATACCCGCGATTACGGCCGTAATCCCTACGCGGGATACGACGATATCTCCGCCACCCCCTTCCTCTATCACGGCCCGGCCACCCCGTCCGCGTTCCCACCGATGGAGCATGTGCTGGGCCTTTCGGTCAGGAATGGATTGGTCGCCTATCCATACTCAGTCCTTGCGCGAAAGCACGTGGTAAATGATACAATCGACGGAGTGCCAGTTGTGATTTTCTGGCAGCCGGGGATGACATCAGGGTTGAACGGCTCGGAGATTTCCGGCGGGGATGATATCGGCAGCGCGGCGGCGTTCGAATCGAAGTTCGACGGAAGGGTGCTACGATTCGCGGTGGAGAATGGGGAGATCGTGGATGATCTGACCGGCAACGTCTGGAACGGCTATGGAATCAGCGTAAGCAAGCCATCGCCGGGGAAGCATCTTGCCCCTCTCAACGGCATCAACGCCTTCTGGTTTGTCTGGAGCGCGTTTCACCCCAATGCCCGCGTTTATACCGGCCACTGATCCGGGCCTCCGGGAAATTGCGGTTCGGGAGTATATTTGCCGCCGCCGGATGTTCAGCCGGGGAAAAAGTTCCGAAGTTCCGCAGGGAAACGCCAACTATTCAGGGAAAAACCGCATGGAAGAGACGACGCCAGGGGCCACGCCGGATGAATCATCACCCCATATCCCGACCATCTCGATGAAG